>NZ_JAKUFT010000001.1:0-191877 GCF_022663605.1 Bacillus cereus group sp. BfR-BA-01379 | reverse complement strand
TAAATGAAAATATAATAAACCACTATTCTCTAAATGAATAAGAGAATAGTGGTTTGGATTTTTACAGAAAAAATTGAATATCCTATTATTTTTTTACGTCAATCGCTGAAGTAATATCGTTCCAATCAGCAGCTAAATTAGCAGTTTTACCATACCAATCAGCATGTTTAAATACAACACCTTTTCCATATCCTTGTGTAGAAGTATGCTCCCAAAGTGTCGTTGAATAACTTGCTGAAGGCGATGCTGTACTTACAGAAGAAATTCTATCATTCCAGCTAGAAGGCAAGTTTTTAAAACCGCTGCTCCAGTAAATATATTGGCCACCTTTATCTTTATGTTCATAAAAATCAGTACTACCAGCACCGCTACCTAAAGGATTAATTTTATTTTTAAGTGCTTTTTTATCCTTTTCAATATAAGCATCTAATGTTTCACGGCTAGTAAAACCGTAAGCTAGCCAATCTCCATTTTCATTTTGCTCTGGTAATACCATTGTAATTTGGATGTTTTTCTTATCCTGATCACTTAATTTTGCAAATGAATTAACATTCTGTTCATCCACTTTTAAATAGTCAAATGACTTAATTGTGTTACTTTTTTCTTCAGCACTTACTGCACCTAATCCTCCAGTTAATGCAAATCCCGCTACTAGTGTACCTGCTACTAATTTCTTCAACATATAACCATCCCTTTTTGTTTAGATTTTTGTACAGGTGAATCTTTGTACTATTAAAATGTATTCCAATCGAGAACTATTGTAAATATTCTGAAGTTTTAGAAATAAAAGGCGGAATATTTACAGTTTTGCATTTTTTCTTTAGAAAAAATAGTTATTGGAATGATATAATAAATAGATATATCGCTTTTGTTGGATGTTAAAATGTTTTAGGAGGGAAGCTATTGAAGTATTTCAATAAAGATTGGTATAAAGAAATGCAAATTATAGAATTTGTAAGTTATATAGAGTCTATAAAAGAATGGTCAGAAATGGATATACAAAGTTTAATTGAGGAAATAAAGGAAAGGAAAACAGATTTATTAAAATTCCTTCCTGAATCTATACATCCATTTATTCATAGCATCACAATTAATTCAGAATATCCTTCTAGTGAATTGAAAAAACTTATGAAAGAATGGATAGGGGATTGTGAGAAAAGAAGGGCTCATTTAGATCGATTCTATTTATATCACTTCCATTCAATTAAGAAAAAACTCCCAACAAATGTTATTCAGTTACATGATTACTCACTACATGATAGTGTAGTCAAATCAGTAGAGAGAAGATCAAAAGATACGCTAATTATTACTTTAGATTGCAGTGGTACTTTCAGTGAATTTGATAAACTGCAAGTAACTTTTACAGGCGTAACGAAGTGTTCAATTCCGGAAAATTTTGAAGGTGCTTGGTGGTTAAGTCATGAAATAGATCTTACTAATGAAGGGTTCGAATTCGGTGTTTTATTTGATTGCCCATTTGAAGAAGTGACGATTTGTGCAAAAGACGTATTGCTTGAAATAGGTAACTAGTAAACTTTATAACTTTACAAACAAAAAACAGTCTTATAAGACTGTTTTTTATTTAGATGCTAAATTATCAAGTTTCCAAAATGTATCTGTTAACGGTGCAGCTTTACTATCTATGTATAAATACATAGAATTTAAATCTTTTGGTGAAGTTTTCATATTAAATACAATGTCGCTAGTTAAAGAAAACTCAGAAGGAACCTTTTTAGCATTTTCATTTTGTATAACTTCACCTTCGTATTTTTCACCCGTTTTTTCATCTTTTATGAAATATTTTATTTCTGAAAGATCTATCGTTTGTCCGTCAGTACGAGCATTATTTATAGTAACGCGAGCTGTGAGACGCCACTCTTTGTCTATTTTCTCGAATTTTGCATTTTCAACAGTTGCTCTATAGTATTCATTTTTATATATTTCCCCATAGTGCATTGCATCCTTTTCAAGAGCGCTCTTTTCTTGTTTTGGTGTAGTATTTCCATTACATCCTGCCATTAGTCCTGTTAATAATAATGCTGTACAAGTTACTTTAATTATAGATTTCATAATAATTCCTTTCTGTGTTAAAAAGTAAAGCACAGGAATAATTTTACATCAATAGGAAGGGGAATGGAAGTATATTTATGTAATATACAGATATTCATTTATTTAGTTGTCAAGTTAATGGGATAGAAAGTGGGTGAAAACGGTATAAATCTGAATAAATAAGAATTGGAAATATTGTAATACAGAAAAAGCATGCATATAATTAAAATAAAGATAAAATTTCAGAATCTTCAATGACGGTGGTGGGTACATGTTTACTGAAGAGCGTAGAGAGAAAATTTTAGAGTTACTTAAGAAAGAGGGAAGAGTAATCGCTAAGGATCTTGCGGAAAGTTTCGATATGTCTATTGATTCGATAAGAAGAGATTTATCTATTATGGAGAAGGACGGCCTATTAAAAAGAACGCACGGAGGTGCAGTTGAACTTACGCGAGTGAGAAACTTAGCTACTGAACCATCGAAACGTTATCGTGATAGTTCAATAGAGGAAGATGCGATTGCGAAAGTTGCTGCATCCTACATACAAGAAGGCGATTCCGTTTTTATTGGCGGGGCTTCTATTCATTATGCGATGTTAAAATATTTACCTGAAATGTCATTTACAGTGATTACGAATTCTTTAGAAATTGCTAGTAAGTTACGGGATTATAAGAATGTAGATACGTACTTAATTGGTGGAAAGGTGAAACCATCAGGAAATATGACAGATACACTTGCCTCAGAATTGATAAGTAGATTCTCTATTGATCTGTATTTCTCTACAGGCGGTGGCATTTCATTGAATGGTATAAGTACTGCTACGCCGGAAGTTGCTTATTTTGGAAAAACAGTAAGTAAAATTGCTAGAAAAAACATTTGTTTAGCTCCTCATACAAAACTAGGAATAGACTGCTTTATAAAAGGAGAGTCAATAATAGAAATTGACCTTATCATAACAGATGAAGAGGCTAGTAAAGAAACAATTCAACAATTTGAGAAACAAGGTAAAGAAATTGTAATAGCGTCAATACACCTCATTTAAAAGGAGTTTAAGATGATTATAAAAAGACAAGAGTTTCATATAAATGGATTAACTTATACAATTCGTTCAGCGGCTGAAACGGATGCGGAGCAGTTATCAGAAATTAGAGTTCAGATCGATGGCGAAACTGAAAATATGGATAGAGAAGCTGGAGAGGGATTTATAGATAAGAAAGGGTTTCAAAAAATAATAAAAACAGATTGTGAAGAGATAAAGAATCTGTTTTTAGTTGCAGAAGTGCACAACCGAATCGTAGGATTTTCAAGATGTGAAGGTTCTAATTTGAAAAGATTAACCCATAAAGTAGAGTTTGGTGTTTGTATTTTAAAAGAGTTTTGGGGATATGGAATGGGTAAAAGTCTATTGCAACAATCTATTCAGTGGGCTGATGAAAATGAAGTGAAAAAGATAGCATTACAAGTGTTAGAGACAAATGAAAAAGCCATTCAACTTTATAAGAAATTAGGTTTTGAAGTAGAAGGTATTTTGAAACATGATAAAAGACTGTCGGATGGGAAGTATTATAATACGGTAGTAATGGGAAGGTGTATTTGAGGCTGTTCATAAAAGAGGTGGAAATGTATGTTTTATAGAAGAAAGTACTATATAGTAAAGAATGAATTTATAGAAATATTTAATGAGCATTTTACTAACACGAACTTACCTAATCAATTAAAGCATGGTTCCAGGCTAATAGGACGCTGGATGAAAGATAACAATGATGGTACAACTGAAATATTCGCCATATGGGAATATGATAGTTATGACGAGTATAAAGAGATAGAATCGAAAATTAGAAGCGACGAGAAGCATGTTAAAAGAATACATGATTGGTATGAAAAACATGGCGGAAGAGAATATGTTTTACAGAAGTACATAGTAGATTTAAAAAATGAAGAGTTAGTATGTACTGTAAAGTGATAGAGGAGTGAGGAATGATGAAAATTAAAACAAAATTATATTTTAGTTTAGCATCTACCATTTTATTTGCAATAGCAGTCATAATTTTCTTTATAAATGATACTCCACAAAAGTGGTTTTGGTTATGTATTTTTTTTGCGTCCATTATACAAAATATAGTTCTATTAAAAAAGAATAAAGAAGCGCATTAAGATATTCAAATTATTAACATTTTTGTGTCGTCTTTCTAGTTTTATTGAAAACGCTTTTATTCAGTTTTATAATATAACTATGTTTTTATAGATCTCCAAAACAATGAATAGGGAGATGATACAATGTTAGCTTCACCGTTTTACATACATACATGGAAAAAGTTTGTTGATGAAGGTGTTCTTGATTCGAACCGTATAAACAAAAGGATTTCAGAGTCATGGTATCGATGTAAACAAGCAAATGTGAATCCTCATATGAATAAAGGTCAGAAAATTTTGTCTTCTAATGTTTTTCAGGATCAAAAGAAAAAGAGTGAAATCTTCCTTGATATAGCAATACCTCAAATAAAAAATATGAGAAAAACCATTGATGAACTGCAAATGATGGCATTATTAATCGATCCAGATGGTTACGTTCTATCATTAAGTGGCAATCAGCAAACGTTGAAACGAGCGAAACATATTAATTTCATTGAAGGTGTGAAATGGACGGAAGCCGCTGTTGGTACAAATGCGATAGGAACCGCGTTACAGATTGAAGAGGCTATTATGATAAGTGGTACAGAGCATTATTCTGTCGCATCTCATAGCTGGAGTTGTGCGGCTGCTCCCATTCATAATGATGATGGGAAATTAATTGGTGTTCTAGATTTTTCCTGTCCAATTGAGTTTTCCCATCCATATATGCTTGGGATGGTAACTTCGATTGCACATGCGATTGAACGTGAATGTAGTATTCGAGTGCATCAAAATGAACTACACTTAATCCATCGTTTTTTAGATGTAATTGACAGTGATGAACAAGTTGTTATATGTAATCATCGTGATGTTATTATTTCTGCAAGCAAGAGTGTACGGGAACGAGTTTCAAATTGGTCACGAATGAAACTTGAAGATTTAATGCAAAATGGATTGAAACCTAAATTAGAAGTACCAGTATATAGTAATGATAGAATGATTGGGAAATGTATGTATGTAAAGGGAAATAAACAAGGAAATGTATTTTCAACGTCCCCATTTATAAGCGGAATCACTTTCCATGGCGTTATTGGGACGAGCAATGCATTTCAACATACTTTAGAAGAAATTAAGCTTGTATCTCCAACTGACGCTAGTGTATATGTTTGTGGTGAAACAGGTGTAGGGAAAGAATATGTAGCGAGAGCGATTCATGAAAATAGTCCAAGAAAAAATGGTCCTTTTATAGCTGTTAATTGCGGTTCATTGCCGAAAGAATTAATGGAAAGTGAATTATTCGGTTATGCTGAAGGAGCGTTTACAGGTGCACGACGCCAAGGATATAAAGGGAAATTTGAACAAGCGGACGGAGGTACAATATTTTTAGATGAAATTGGTGAAGTACCGCCAGAGATGCAAGTAGCATTATTGCGTGTTTTACAAGAACGAACAGTAACCCCAATTGGCGGTTCAAAAGAGGTACCGGTAAATATTCGTATTATTACTGCGACACACAAAGATTTACTGCGATTAGTAGAAGAAGGGAAATTCCGTCAAGATTTATATTATCGTTTACATGTATATCCGCTGTATGTTCCATCGTTAATGGAAAGAAAAGAAGATATTCCGTACTTCATACAACATTTTTGTGAACGAAAGAATTGGAATGTTGTATTTCCAAAGAGCATTTGTAATCAATTTTCACACCATGCATGGCCAGGAAATATTCGAGAATTATTAAATGTATTAGAACGTATTTACATTTTGTCGCAAGGACGGGAAATATCTGAAAAACAAATCTCTTTTTTATTACAAACTATGATGGGAAATCAACATCAACTTGCATTGCAAGCAGAAAATAAAACAGAGCATACATTAAATTTTCGTGAAAAAATACAGCGTGATAGCATGATTGAAGCGTTAGAAAAGACGAATGGAAATGTATCGTTAGCTGCAAAATTGTTAGATGTACCTCGAAGTACATTTTATAAACGGATGCAAAAATTTAGTCTATAAAAGTAGATTATTGTAATCTACTTTTTCTTTGTGGGCTCATGTTCTGTCGGAATGTGCGCTTACCGGGGAAATAATAGAATAGTCAGAAAAAATTCCGGAAGGTGGACTATGTGAAGTATATTGAAATTGGCATCGGAAATAGGTGGTTCGTTCGAACAGAAACAGAAAATAAAGATGGAACTGAATTTGAGGAACGAGGAATTATAAAACCAATTTATTTTGAATTTTTATATGTACGAATTTGGTTTCGGAAAACGTGTTTTATTTTTGATACGAAAGAAGGGTTTAAGAAAGTAAGAAAGGGTAGAGATGAGTATAAGTTTATTGTTGGAATTGTAAGTAGGTTAAAACAATAGAATTAAATAGGGGGTGTTTTTATGATTAGAATTACTACATTCATACTCGCTATTATTGTAATGGGCTATTCTATTTACAGTTGGAATGATGATTCGAAGCAAAGTATGCTTATTTTGCAATTATTATTAGGTTTTATGCTTGCTGGTATGGGGATACAGAATGTTAAGAAGGATGAAAAAGAGAATAGGAATATGGGACTGTTGCTTTTACTTACATCGCTAATTTGTATCATTTTATCGGTAATAAAATATTTAAAATAACCTGTTACTTAATTTGTTGAGTAACAGGTTATTTTTTTGAAGTTTGCTCATTAAAAATTTTAATTGCTGTTTGGTACATCTTTCTATCAATACAAAATCTTTCTGTTATCCAATAAGCAAGTTCAGAAGAGGTAAGGATATGTTCGCTTTTCTTACCTTGGAAATATCGCTTTAAAAGATTATCATTAATAGAAGTTGGAATGCCATCGATATAACCGAAAATTTGAATTTTATTTAACACAGGAGAAGCCCGCCAATTATTAGACTTTGTAATGAGTTCTTTCATACTTAATAATTGTACTGGCTCTGTATTTAGAATTTTTGCTGGACCTGGATCTCTAGTAATATTAATACTATTATTTGAGACTTCATAAGTAAAAGTTTCTCTTACATTACTTACTTGAAATGATTCAAAAAGTGGATAAGCTTGGAATAAAGGTGCACAGTAACCAACATCAACATAATATGGTTGCTCTAAGTTAACTCGTAAGCATAAATGTCCAGGATCCATATACATATAATGAACATCAAATCCAAGATTTGATAATAACCAATGGAATCCAATCGAGTGTGTCCAACAAGTACCGCCCAAACCTTTTGTTGTAATGCGGTTTATGTATGTCTCGATGGAAGGAAAATAATCACCTGTTTTATTACCTTTTTCCCAGTCAATTATTTTAGTAAGAGTTTCCCACTTTACTTTTTCTTGATGAGCTTTAATAAGCTCATTTAAAAATTTTAAGCTAGTAGGCTGCTCTGTAGTACCTAATAATGATAGAAAGCTATTTATCAGTTGTTCTTGAGACATATTCTTATCCTTTCAATATAGACATCGTTAATGGGACCACCTTTAGCGTTACCATACCCAGATAAAATATTTTTATAGAGGTAAAATAGCACACCTTATTTATTGAAGGTGTGCTATTTATATAACCCCGTCGTATACATTTTCGTCAATGTATGTACTATCTCTTCTAACTCTAATTTTCTATCATTTTTCACAATCGTCCAAAGAAACATCTCATTCATCGCGAACCAAGCACGTGCTACAATTTCTTTATTTAATTCAGGCTGTGCTAATGCACTTTCTTGAGAGTACGTAATATCCTGCGTAATATTGTTTATAAAGCGTTCCCGAATCTCGTCCCATTTTTGACGTATCTCTTTTGATAATCCAATCGCTTCTTGTACAACTTGCAAAATAGCTCGTTCTTTCTTTGCTAGTTGTAGAAATGCTCTAACTTGATTTTGAATCATTTTATGTGCTTCTTCTTTCGTTTGAGGCGAAAAGGAACGCTCGGCAATATCATAAAATTGATTCATGACATCTTCTATTAAAACGATGAGGAGGTCGTCTTTGTTTTTAAAGTATACATATGCGGTTCCATAACCAGTTTCTGCATGTTTAATAATTTGTGTAATTGTCGTTTTTTGAAATCCGTTATGTATAAAAATCGTGTAGCCAGCGTGTAATAGTTTCTTCTTTGTTTCTAAGGAGCGGTGTTTTCTTGATGAAAGAGTATTGTTTTTCAAAGAATCACCTCTTTATACTGAAATATCTGAAAATATAACTGTATTGTAAAAGAAATGCATATATAAAGTCAACTGACATAATATCATTGACGTTATATCAACTAAGGTGATATATTTCAATTAGTTAGAATAAAAAGAAAATTAAAAGAAGGTGACACCATGTATAAAGAACCATTTCAACCAGCTTATGAATATGCGCTTGAATGTGATAAACATGATGAACTGAAAGATTTTCAAACTGAATTCTATAAAAAAGAAGGAACAATATATTTAGATGGAAACTCATTAGGACTACTTTCAAAAAGAGCAGAAAAATCGTTACTTACGTTACTAGATTCATGGAAGGAGTATGGTATTGACGGTTGGACAGAGGGTGAGCATCCGTGGTTTTTCCTTTCGGAGAAATTAGGTGAATTGACAGCACCTCTTATTGGAGCTTTACCGGAAGAAACAATTGTAACCGGTTCCACAACGACGAACATTCATCAAGTAATCGCGACATTTTATGAGCCAAAAGGAATACGTACAAAAATTCTTGCTGATGAATTAACATTCCCGTCAGATATATATGCACTTCAAAGTCAAATTCGTTTAAAAGGATTAGATCCAGATGAGCATTTAGTACGAGTGAAGAGCCGTGATGGTAGAACACTTTCTGAAGATGATATTATTCACGCAATGACAGATGATATCGCGTTAATTTTATTACCTTCTGTACTATATAGAAGTGGCCAAATTCTTGATATGAAACGTTTAACAGCGGAAGCACATAAACGTGGTATTCATATCGGATTCGATTTATGTCATTCAATCGGTTCTATTCCGCATTATTTCAAAGAATGGGATGTTGATTTCGCAATTTGGTGTAATTATAAATATTTAAATGCAGGACCTGGTGGTGTTGCGGGCCTTTATGTAAATAAAAAGCATTTTAATAGACTTCCTGGATTATCAGGGTGGTTTAGTTCTAGAAAAGATAAGCAGTTTGATATGGAACATACATTAACAGCTGCTGATCATGCAGGTGCTTATCAAATTGGTACACCGCACGTATTAAGTACTGCACCGTTAATCGGTTCTCTTGAAATCTTTAAAGATGCTGGAATAGAACGTTTACGTGAAAAATCGCTACATATAACAAGATACATGCTTAATTTAATTGATCATGAATTAAAAGATTTTGGGTTCACAATTGGCAATCCATTAGAGAATGAAAAACGAGGCGGACACATTTATTTAGAGCATGCTGAAGCAGCACGCATTTGTAAAGCGTTAAAAGCTAATGGAGTTATTCCTGATTTCCGTGCACCTAATGGAGTAAGACTTGCACCGGTCGCTTTATATAATACATACGAAGAAGTGTGGCATTCTGTTCAAATTTTAAAGAAAATCATGAAAGATGAAGAATATAAGCAGTTTGAAAATAAGCGAGAGGTTGTGGCATAAGCATGAAAAATTCAGTGTGGATTGATATTTCACAACCTCTAAATAATGATATTGCCACTTGGCCAGGAGATACACCGTTCTCGTATGAAGTTTCATGGTCAAAAGAAGAGAGTGGGTCAGTAAATGTCGGAAAGTTATCGATGAGTATTCATACAGGTACTCATATTGACGCACCGTTTCATTTTGATAATGATGGAAAAAAAGTAATAGATTTAGACGTTCAAGTTTATGTCGGTCCAGCGCGCATCATAGATGTTTCTAATCTAGAAAGCATTGGGAAAAAGGAATTAGAAAGCTTTCATTTAGAAGGCGTAGAAAGATTGTTGTTACGTACATCTTCACATGGTAAAGCGAATGAATTTCCAGATGTAATCCCGCATTTACGTGCTGATATCGCACCATTTCTTTCTGAAAAGGGAATTCGTTTAATTGGGGTAGATGTACCTTCAGTAGATCCATTAGATGATAAAGAATTAGCAGCGCATCATCAATTGTTTAGACATGGCATACACATTTTAGAAAATGTCGTACTAGATCATGTAGCAGACGGCGATTATGAATTAATCGCATTACCACTTGCCTTAACAGATGCAGATGGAAGTCCAGTTCGAGCAGTTATTAGACCAATATAAGTAGAATTATTTAAAAGGGGCGTTTGGCTAATATGAAAGAAAATGAAAAGGTAATTATGGAAAAAGGAATTCATACGGACTTTAAAGAGAATATGACGTACGGGGAGTATTTACAATTAGATAGTTTACTATCTTCTCAAAAGAGATTATCAGATCATCATGATGAAATGTTATTCATCGTGATTCACCAAGCAAGCGAGCTTTGGATGAAATTAATTTTACATGAGTTAAATGCAGCAATCGAATCTATTAAAAATGATAAATTACAACCAGCTTTTAAAATGTTAGCACGTGTATCAAAAATTCAGTCGCAAATTATTCAATCTTGGGATATTCTTGCGACATTAACACCATCAGAATACATTGAGTTTCGTGATTCACTCGGTCAAGCTTCAGGTTTTCAATCGTATCAATATCGTATGATTGAGTATGCGCTTGGCTATAAAACGCCGCATGCATTAAAAATTTATGAAAAAGATCCAGAATTACACGCTCGCCTTCATACAGCGCTACATGCACCAAGTTTGTATGATGTGGCAATTCAAGCACTTGTAAAAGAAGGATTCCCTATTCATAAGGATGTGTTAAATCGTGATATTACGCAGCCTTATGAAGAAGATGCAACAGTAGAAGCAGCATGGATAGAAGTGTATGCAGATGTGAAGAAATATTGGGATTTATATCAGCTTGCTGAAAAATTAATTGATATCGAAGACTGGTTACAACAATGGCGTTTCCGTCATATGAAAACGGTAGAACGCATTATCGGACATAAAATGGGAACAGGTGGATCTTCTGGTGTATCTTATTTGAAAAGGGTACTTGATCAATGTTTCTTCCCAGAGCTTTGGAATGTTCGCACGAAATTATAAAAAACAAACCTGTCAGTTCATTACTGGCAGGTTTGTTTTTTATTTGAACGGAATTATGTTTTAATGAAAGTTACAAGATATAATAAATTAGGTAATGAATTAATTGGAGGTAAAGTTTTGGATTTCAAGCAACTAGAAAATAAATTTGAAAAGAAAAAAGTAAATATATTTCTCGTTTATCAAAAAGGTGAGTTAACAACTGAGTATTATAAAACGTTAGAGTGTGAAAATAATCTATTTAAAATAAATTCGATTACAAAAAGCATTGTATCTATATTAATTGGTATTGCAATCGATAAAGGCTATATAAATGATATACATACACCGATTACAAAATGGATTCCAAATATACCAGAAGAAAAAAACGAATTAACAATTTATCATCTATTAACGATGACTACAGGTGAAGATTGGAAAGAGTTCGGAAATGGAGTAGTGTTCCCAAATGATTTTGTAGAATCAGAAAACTGGGTGCAATACATATTAGAAAAACCAATAATTGAAGAACCCGCTACAAAAATGAATTATAACTCAGGGTCTTCGCATTTGCTTAGTTATATCATTCAAGAAGCTACTGGAATGTCGACAGAACAATTTGCAAAAAGATATTTATTTGATCCGTTAGAAATTACCGAATATGAGTGGCAGCAAGATCCTCAAAGCATATATGTTGGTGGATTTGGTATGAAAATGAAATCTAAAGATTTATTAAAACTCGGATTATTATGTTTGCAGAATGGATATTGGCAGGGAAATGAAATTGTATCCTCGAAATGGTTAGAAGAATCAAGTACACCTCTATTTGAAACGTATGAACATGTCGGGGCATATGGATATCACTGGTGGGTATTGAATAACGAAAGATTTCACATACCGTATTGCATGTATTTTGCTATGGGATACGGCGGACAATACATCATTATCATACCTCAATTAGAGCTTGTTGCTGTAATAAGTAGTCATATGCCAAAACGTGGACTCGTTCCATTGAAATTATTTATTGAACATGTACAAGAGAAGGATAAGTTGATATAAGAAGAGGAGAGAATGTATGAGAAGTGTAAAAACATTATCTTTATTTAGACTATGTTTAAGTCTTCTAGCATGTAGCGCCATTATTACGCAATTTATAATAAGGGCACAAGTGAAACCGTTCAATCCAGTTAATTTTTTTAGTTTTTTCACGATTGAAAGTAACATCTTAGTAGCAGTTATTCTCCTTCTTAGTAGTATAGGAACTGCTACATTTGGTCGATCAGAACAGTTTGGTATACTTCGTGGTGCAGCAACTGTATATATACTTACGACAGGACTCATTTATTTTTTACTATTAAGAGGATTAGAAGAATCACTTCAAACCGCAATACCATGGGTAAATACAGTGCTACATTATATCATGCCAATTGCCATGCTTTTAGATTGGATTTTAAATCCACCAAGTAAGAAGATTACTTGGAAACAAGCTGCAAGTTGGCTCTTATTCCCGTTTTTTTACGTTGTATATAGCTTAATTCGTGGTTCAATCGTAGATTGGTATCCATATCCTTTTTTAGATCCGAGAATAGGGGGATATGGTAGAGTGCTTTTATACAGTATAGGGATAGCAGTTGTAATTGGCGCTATTTGTATATTGGTAAGGTTTTTAGGGAATCGAAACTTTAGGAAAGAATTTTAAAAATGAAAGAAACCCCACTGTTCATATTTTTAACAGTGGGGTTTCTTTCATTTTATCTACTCGTCTTCTGAAACGACATTTTTATAAACTTATCCGTCTTCGTTTCAAACTCTACATCAACAAAAACACCATATTCTTTCCCATCCTCACGTAGCCACAATTTAAATTTTTCGATTGTTATTTGAACGGTTTTTGGTTTTCTACCTATATGAAGATAATCAATAATCTCAGCTTTTGGGTATTGTTCTTTCGTCTTTTCTACAGCAAGTTTACCCCATTTGGCATAAGGAGGCTGCGCATGAACAATTGATGGAACGGTATACATGTTTGAACATGTTGTTATGAACAGGATGACGAGTGCGATACGTTTTAACAATTTCTTCATAATAAACTCCTTTTATCTTTTTCTTTATTGTTTACATATTTTTTTAACGATATGAGTTTGGATTTTTTTGTCTTCTTTACATAAAAGCGAGTCTTTTACAAAACATAACCAAGAAATCATTTCTGTAATCAAGGAGGGAAAATTATGCGTCAAAAAGCTATTTTTAAAATAGCAATTTTACTTGCGTTCATCGGACTATCTTTGATGGTAAGTAGTATACAACTAAAAAATGTAGAAGCTTTTTCTAATCAAGTCATTCAAAGAGGAGCATCTGGTGAAGATGTCATTGAACTGCAATCTCGTTTGAAATATAACGGATTTTATACGGGAAAAGTGGATGGGGTTTTCGGATGGGGTACATACTGGGCACTTCGAAATTTTCAAGAGAAATTCGGATTACCTGTTGATGGTTTAGCTGGAGCTAAAACGAAGCAAATGCTTGTGAAGGCAACGAAGTATGACAAGTCGACTGCTAATAAAGGAACAACAACGAATAAAGGAAATAGTGGTGGTACTGCACAAGAAAATAAACCACCTCAAAATAAAGGGACAAATGTTCCAAATGGTTATTCTCAAAATGATATTCAGCTCATGGCAAACGCAGTATATGGAGAATCTCGTGGTGAGCCGTACTTAGGGCAAGTTGCAGTAGCTGCGGTTATTATAAACCGAGTTACAAGTGCATCATTTCCAAATACCGTTTCAGGAGTAATATTTGAACCAAGGGCCTTTACGGCGGTTGCGGATGGACAAATATATTTAACACCAAATGAAACAGCGAAAAAAGCTGTATTAGATGCACTAAATGGATGGGATCCAACAGGAAATGCATTGTATTATTTCAATCCAGATACAGCGACAAGTAAATGGATTTGGACTCGTCCACAAATTAAAAAGATCGGAAAACATATTTTCTGTAAATAGAGCGGAGGTGGAACTATGTTACGAGGTATTATAATCGTATTATTAACAGTCGGTGTAGTTGGAACGGGTTACTGGGGCTATAAAGAGCACCAAGAGAAGAATGCAGTATTAATTCGAGCGGAAAATAGCTATCAACGGGCGTTTCATGATTTAGCATATGAGGTTGATCTATTGCACGACAAAATTGGAACAACGCTTGCAATGAATTCACGTGCATCTTTATCACCTGCATTAGCAGATGTATGGAGATTAACATCTGAAGCGCGTTCGGATGTAGGACAACTTCCTTTAACATTAATGCCTTTTAATAAAACGGAAGAATTTTTAGCGAATATCGGTGATTTTAGTTATCGTGCAGCCATTCGTGATTTAGAAAAAGAGCCGTTAAATGATCAAGAATATAAAACGTTGGAAACTTTATATTCAAATGCGGGAAATATACAAGATGAATTACGAAAAGTACAACATCTAGTTTTGAAAAATAATTTACGCTGGATGGATGTTGAGATGGCACTCGCATCAAATCGTGATCCTGCAGACAATACAATTATTGACGGTTTAAAAACAGTAGAGAAAAACGTTACATCGTATTCATCTACAAACTTTGGACCTACCTTTACTAGTGCACAAAAAAATAAAAAAGGTGGATTTGAAGCGGAAGGGAAAGCGATTTCTAAAGATGAAGCAGCGAAAATTGCAAAATCGTTTTTGAACTTAAAAGGAAATGAAAAAGTAGATGTTGAGAAAAGTGGAAAAGGTGCGAAAGAATCTTTCTATAGTGTGAAAATAAAAGATCCAGCAACGAATAATGAGTTTTATATGGATATTACCGGAAAAGGCGGATATCCAATTTGGGTTATGAATAATCGTGAAATTAAAGAACAAAAAATTAGTTTAAATGATGCAGGAAGTAAAGGTTTGACATTTTTAAAGGACCATAAATTTAATAATATGGAGCTTTACGATAGTTCGCAATATGATAATGTTGGTGTATTTACGTATGTAGTAAATGAGAATGGTATACGAATCTATCCAGAAGCAATCCAAATGAAAATTGCTTTAGATGACGGTTCTATCGTTGGATTCTCCGCAAAAGAATATTTAGCATCACATCAAAAACGAACAGTTCCATCAGCAAAGCTAACGGCAGCAGAAGCAAGAAAGAAAATCAATCCAGATGTTAAAGTTATGGAAGAACGAAAAGCTGTCGTAGTAAATGATTTGCATAATGAAGTACTTTGCTATGAGTTTATAGGTACTTTAGGGAAAGACACGTACCAAATTTTCATTAATGCAAATAGCGGCGCAGAGGAAAAAGTGAAGAAAATGCAAGCTGTTGAAAAAATTTATGATTAAACTTTAATAGTAAAGTGGTGAGAATAATGAAGATTCTAATATATATGTTGATGCTTTGTTTTTTAATAACTGGATGCAGTATTGGAAAAAAGGACAATCCAAACGAAAAACCAGAGCAAAAAAATGTTTCGACGAAAAATGTTAATTACACGAACAAACCAAATAAGCCAAATGAAAAAGCAGCGGACCATTTAGCATCTTTAGCCGCAAGTGTGCCAGGTGTGAATGATGCAACTGCGGTAGTGTTCGGCAAATATGCAATTGTAGGTATTGATGTAAAAGCGAAACTTGATCGAACTCGCGTTGAGTCCATTAAATACTCCGTTGCAGAAAGTTTGAAAAACGATCCTGATGGTGCTAATGCAGTCGTTGTAGCAGATGTTGATACGTATGAACGACTGAAACAAATTGGAAAGCAAATTAAAAAAGGAAAAACAGGTGAAGGTATACTTGATGAGTTAGCTGCAATCGTTGGCCGTGTAATGCCACAAGTTCCAAATGACATGATTGAAAATCGAGAAACGAATCCAATTAAAGATAATGATAAACAATTACCAAAAGATGAAGAACAAGAACTAAGAAAAGAACAGAATGACCAATCAAATAATCATTTGAATAAATAAATTTAACCCCGTACTTAATTGTACGGGGATTTTTCATTATAATATTTAATATTCAGTTTATTTTTAAGGGAATATATGGTTTAATTATGATGGGAGGGACAACTGTTATGATGAAAAAAAGCGCATTAATAGTCTGTAGTTTATGCTTAGGTTTCAGTATGACAGCGTGTGAACAGAAGAAAGAAGTGAAAAAACAAACAGCGACTTCTTCTACTGTGATGGAAAGGCAGCAGAAAGATTCTATCAATTTAAATCATTTCTCGAACATAAATGAAGGAATGACTTATACAGAAGTGAAAGATTTAATTGGTTTTGATGGTAATTTACTTATAGAAGAAGGTGTAGAAGATTCTACACAAATTAAACAAATTTTTTCTTGGAAGGGAAGCGATCCAACTTCATTAGTTGAAATTACTTTTTTAGATGGAAAAGTAATTTCAAAAGCGCAGCAAGGTTTAAGTTAATAAGTTGAAAATGGGAGAGTTTCGCATGAACATACATACAGGGGAAATTCAATTAGTTCCGTATAAGGAGAAATATAAGGAAGTTATACAAACATTTACTTTACCAAGTGAACAAGTTCAATTCACATCAGATCCAGGTGAATTATTGGAGAAAGCAAAAAGTGATCGAACAAAAAATGTGATTGTTATTTTAGATTACAATGGGGTACCTGTCGGTCTTTTCGCATTGCAAACAGGAGATAGAGTACAGGAGTTCACAGACAATCAAGATGCTTTACTTTTAACATCATTTTCTATAAATCACAATAGACAAAGAAAAGGATATGCCAAAAAGTCATTGGCACTATTACAAGAGTTTGTAAAACGTTATTTCCCGATAAAAAATGAGGTTGTACTTGCTGTAAATGAAAAAAATATTCCTGCACAAAATTTATATGAAAAAGTTGGTTTCCAAGATAAAGGCTTTAGAAGAATGGGACCAATTGGTCAACAAATTATAATGCATTTACCTATCATAAAATAATGAGAAGAAAACTTACTCTTGCATAATAAAGTAGTAAGTTTTTTTATTTAGACCGATAAGAGAATATATATTAAAAGGCTTTATTTAGGAGTAAAGAAATTATAGCTAGATACATAAAAAAATAAAGATACTTGAAAAACATTAAATTTAGTTAGTTCTACAATTATTAAATAATACTTTTTTGGGGTGCAACTTTATGGAAATCATTCAATTACTAAAGAAGGATGACTTATTTAATAGGGCAATAGATGTTTTTTGGAAAGAATGGGGTGAGGAAGGTGGGCGTGCATTTTATGAAGATTGTATGATTCATGCTTTAACTGATCCAAATGACATACCGAGTTTTTACATTGCAAAAGTAGATGATAAAATTATCGGAACATATGCATTAATTCGCAATGATTTAAATAGTCGTCAAGATTTGAGCCCGTGGCTAGCATGTTTGTTTGTAGATGAAAAATTTAGGGGTAACTCTATTGGTGAAAAATTGTTGAATCATGGACTGCTAGAAGCTGCAAAAAGAGGGTACCATTTTCTTTATCTTACTTCAGATCTTAACGGCTATTATGAAAAATATGGATGGGATAAAATTGGAGTTGCTTATGGTCCTAGTGGAGGATGCATACCTTTGTTTAAAAAGTCAACGGCTCTATAACGAAAGCATTTTTTATTCAACAAACGGATGCTTTCGTTTGTTGAATAAAATTTAACCGCTATAAGAACCTCATTATAATAAAATGTAGTAAGGTTCTTAGGGTATTAAATATCTTTATATCAACTTTAAAACACATTTAAACGAGGAGAAACGATATGACAATTTATATTGCATTACTAAGAGGAATCAATGTAGGTGGGCATAAGGTAATCAAAATGGCGGATTTAAAACAAATGTTTGAATCCATAGGGTTAAAACAAGTAAAAACATATATTCAAAGCGGTAATATTATGTTCGAATCCGAAAAAGATATTGATTTTCTAAATAAACGAATACAATCGGAAATTAAAAACGTTTTTGGTTTTGATGTCCCAGTCATGTTAAGAACACGTGATGAATTTATAAATACGATAAAAAGGTGTCCTTATGAAGTCGATTCATTGCTTGAAGGGGAAAGTATACATGTTGCCTTCTTAGCAAATGAACTTTCTGAAAAAGAAAAGGATCAACTACTTATGCAAAAAAATGAAACTGAAGATTGTTATATACGTGAAAAAGTTGTGTATTTGTTATTCAAAAACAGCATTAGAAATTCTAAATTAATGAACCAGTTTCAGAAGCTTCATACACCAGCCACAATAAGGAATTGGCGGACTGTGAATACATTAAAAACGATAGTTGAGGATATGTAAATTTAAAAAGGTGAGATTTTCTGTATATAGAAAATCTCACCTTTTTATTTATATTGTTTTGCGACTATAAGTTCGACAATAGGATAAATAAAGAAAGAAGAACAAAGGGTGATAAAAAGAGGAAGATTCTTTATTTCATCGAGTAATAAGAATGCAAATCCTTCTGATGCTATTAAAATAAAAAACATAAGGCCTATTAGTACAAAATAAGCAATTTTAAAGCTTTTATATTTAATTTGTTGTCCCATTTCATCTTGGCTTTCTTCTGATACTCCGTGAGGATCTCCCCACGTAATATGATTGATGAGGTAGCCAATTAATATAGCGCTTGTGAAGATTGTTCCACCTAAAATCACACCTTCAGAAATGTATTTATAGGCTCCGTGTATAAGTATTCCAAGTAACGATAAAATGATTGTTAGTAAAATGAAATTTTTGCGATTCATATTAGAAATGACACCTCCTATTATGTAAAAAACTCTTTACATTCATAGTATAAAATTGGAAAAGTTTTATGTCAAATACTTTTTACATAAAGGGACAAAAATGTGATATTTTGTTTTTACGATAAACAAAAAATTACATTACATCTGAATGTAAAAGAATGGGCTCGCATATATTTGGAAGGGATGTCAGATTAATTTAGGGGGTAGTTATGTCTATTCTATTAAAAGCTGGTGCTGATGCAGGAAATAACGGTTTGAAGTTAATGGTGAAAGGGCAAGACCCTATTTTTATTCCGAGTATATATTCTTTATATATAGGAGAGCCTACAGGATTGTTAGATGAGGTAGATGTTTCATTATCTGAATTAGAAAATCACATTGACGTGACCATTAGTTCTCCATCGCTAATGTTAAATAACGTGCGGTATATTGTTGGAGAAAAAGTCATTCAAGATCAATTAAAAGGTACTGAGGTTGAGAAGAAATCGAATAAGTCAACTGATGAGTTAATGGTTATTACAATTCTATCGGGTTTAGCGGTAAGTGCTATGCGTCAAAGTCCAACTTCAAGTCATATTAATATTCGTTACGATTTATCTGTTGCTCTTCCTATGCAGCTTATTACACAAGAAATAGCTGCGGAAAATGCGAAACGTTATATGGGTAATCATAAAGTTGTGTTCCATTATCCAAACGGACGTGATGTTACGATTAATGTATCTATCGAGTTTTGTAAATGCCTACCTGAAGGTGCTTCCGGGACGTGGGGCATTGTATATGATGAAGAAGGAAATGTTGTGAAACATAAAATAGAATGTGAACAAAATCAAGTTTCAGAAATTGATTTTGTTGATAAAACACTATTATCTTTTGATATTGGTGCCGGAACGACAGAGGAAGTAGTTTCTCTAGGTGTTAACTTTAGACCACAATTAAGTAAGGGTTTATCATACGGTGTGAAAGAAACGTTGCTACAAATTATTACGAGATGGAACCGGAAATATCCAACAAAGACGATTGATAGCATTACAGAATTTAACCAAATTTATTTACATGAAAAGCACCCGCGAAATGCGTTATTAGTTGAAGAATCACAGCCGGCATTATTAGGTTTAGCAGCGCGTGTCGCAACGGATATCATAAATAAAATTGATGATATGAAAGATGATCCATACGTATTTATTTATGGCGGGGGCGCAGTAATTATTAAAAACAGTTTGAAAATGATTTTAAAGCAAAAAGGACGATTAACAAATGTAATTTTTGTAGATAATCCGTTATTTACAAATGCACGTGGATTATTAGTATACACTTGTTCACCAAAATATAGAGAGCATAAGCAAAAAGAGTTAGGGTTTACAAACTTAACGATAAGTTAGTTGGTGGAAGTATGCGATCTAGGCGATATAAACGTGGTGATCGGGTAAAAATCAATATTCATAAGTCGGTATCACCTGAAATGCTTGCATGGCTAAATAAACAATCGAACCCAACGAATTTCTTTTTCTTTGCAGCGCAGCAACTTTTTAAACAAGTAGGAGATATTGATGTGTCAAAAGCTATACCTAGTAGCCATGTTTTCTCATTATACGTAGAGCCATCTTCCATATTAAAAGTTGAAGTAAACCCTTTTAAAAACGTACCACTAGAAGCTAATAAATCCACCGAAAATATAAAAAAAAAATCATGGGAATCTGTTGATCAATTAGATTGTCCGTTTTTTTAAACATAGAAAAATATAAGAAGTGCCCATCACTATACATATGGATACAGTGATGGGCTTTTTTCATGTAACGAATAAAAGGGCACAAATTGTGGTGTGCCCCTTCTATACGTTATTCACCTATATTTTAGAAGTATGTTCAGTAACAGCATGAATTATGTCTTTCCAGTCATCAGGATGATTCTCATGTCCTGCGCCTTCGAGGGTTAATAGGACTGAGTTAGGAATTTCATCAATAAGTGCGAGAGCATGTTCGAAAGGGAGTGCTGTATCGTCTGTTCCGTGAATAACTAATGTAGGTGATTGTATGGAGTGAAGCACACCTTCATAAGCATCATCACCCTGGAGTAAAGCGTGATTAAACATACTTAATAAATTGTTAGCTCGTTCTATTTCTTGTATTACTTGTTTATAGACTCTGTTTTCATCAAATGTTCGTTTGGATCCACATAATAGGCGAGATCCGGAAACTAAATATTCTGCTACAACTTTATCATTGGTCCAATCTAAATGCGTGCCATTTGCATGATGTGTTAAAATTTTTTCATCCATCGGAGGTAAATCGCGCGTGTTATTGTCAGATCCTATTACACTTGTAGCTAATAATGTTAACGACAATATTCTTTCGGGATATTTTACAGCAGCAATTTGAGCTATCATGCCACCTAAAGACATACCAAATAGATGTGCTTGATCAATATGATAAACATCAAGGACTCCGATTGCATCTTCTGCCATATTTGTAACTGTATAATTGGAAGTACCAGGTTCATATGAAACAGATCGCCCTACATCACGGTTATCAAAACGAATAACAAATTTCCCTGTGTTAGCCAACTGTTCACAAAATTCTTCATCCCAATAAACCATTGAGCACGTAGCACCCATAATTAATAAAACAGCTGGGTTTTTAGGGTTTCCAAAGCTTTCTGTACATATATCAATCCCGTTTATTTTAAATATCTTTTCAGTCATAAAGTTATCCCCATTTCTTTTGAATGTAATTAAAAATACAGTTTTGAATGATTCTAAGGTGTGTGTAAGATTCATTTTGGAATTCATAATCTTTCTTACGTAATTACCTCCAAAAATAAGTTTATGATAATTCAAGGCAAAAAATTTTGAGAAATATTTGTAAGTAATTAAAATAAACAGCAAGGAGGAATGGAAATGAAAGCAATTGTTATAGATCAATATGGTAGTGTTGAAGAATTAAAAGAAAGACAAGTTTTAAAACCGGATGTTAAAGATAACGAGGTATTAATACGTATTCTCGCAACATCTATTAATCCTGTTGATTGGAAAATAAGAAAAGGGGACTTACAACAACAGTTACGATTTTTATTTCCAATCATTTTGGGGTTAGATGTAGCTGGAATTATTGAAGGAATTGGGGAAGAGGTAGAGTGTTTCAAAATAGGAGATAAGGTGTATACGAAACCTGAAAATATAGGACAGGGTTCTTATGCTGAATTCATCACAGTAAAATCGGATTTAGTATCCTATATGCCTACAAATCTAAGTTTCGAAGAGGCAGCTTCGATTCCTCTTGCAGGACTTACAGCGTGGCAAAGTCTTGTAGATTACGCAAAAATAAAAGAACATGACCGAGTACTTATTCATGCTGGAGCTGGCGGAGTTGGAAGTTTAGCTATCCAAATCGCAAAATCATTTGGAGCTTTTGTTGCGACAACTGCAAGTAGTAAGAATGAAGAGTTTTTAAAGTCTTTAGGAGCGGATCTTATTATTGATTATAAAAAAGATAAATTTGAAGAACTATTATCAGATTTTGATATTGTGTTAGATACAATAGGTGGAGAAGTACAAGAAAAAAGTTTTCAAATTATAAAACCTGGTGGTGTGTTAGTTTCGATTGTTCATGAGCCAATTCAAAAAGTAAAAGGGATAAAATCAGGTTTTTTATGGTTAAAACCAAATGGAAAGCAACTAGAAGAATTATCAGATTTAATTGTACATGGAAAAATAAAACCAATCATAAGTAAAGTTGTTCCGTTTAATGAAGCAGGGGTTAGAGAAGCTCATATTTTGAGTGAAGGTCAACATGTTAGAGGTAAGATTGTAATGAAAGTCGGAGGATAATGTTTGAACCACAAAAAAACTCAGAAACAAATACTATCCCAAAAGTCACATTTTCATTTTGGGATAGTATTTCTTATTGGACATGTAATGTTATCTCTATCATATACATTTTCGTATTGTATCATGTAATCTCTCTAAACCAATTAACATATCTTTTTCATTTAACATAGAATAGCTAATTCTTAGTTGGTGATTATTTATTTCGGGATTTAATAGACAAGCTGTTCCTGGTAAAAAAGAGACATCTACTTCATTTGCTATTTGTAATAAGCTAAAGGGATCCATCGAGTCAGGAAGTGTAATCCATAAATTAAATCCACCATTTGGTATTTCAAATCTTATTTCTGTAAGTCGTGATAACATATCAATCGTTATATCACGTCTAATTTGTAAAGCGGTACGTAATTTTTCTAAATGGTTTTTCATACGTTCTGCACGCAGGAAAGATAGAAGTGCTTTTTGTGTTAATAAAGGACTACCGATATCCATTGAACCTTTTACAGCATATAACCATTCGAAAATAGGTCCATCAGCAATAAGCGAGGCGATACGCAGTCCAGGTGCTAACGTTTTACTAAATCCTTTTATATATATTACGTGGCCATTCGTATCAAAATTTTTGATAGGAGGGGGAACAGTCGCACCCTCAAAATATATTTCTCCGAAAGAATCATCTTCAATTATAAAAAACTTATATAGCTCTGCTAGTTCTATAAGTTCCATTCTCCGTTCTTTACTCATTACTGTACCTGTTGGGTTCTGAAAAGTCGGATTTGTATACAATAATACGGGATTTTTACTTTGACAAATATCATCGACTAAATCGGCTCGAATTCCATGATTATCAAGAGAAATTGGAATGATTTGAGCGCCTTTATTGATAAAAATATCAAGTGCGGCACTGTAACACGGACTTTCCACTAATACAATATCACCAGGTTTTAATAATGTTTGAGCAATTAAATCAATTCCTTGTTGAGCGCCGCTTGTAATTAATAATTGAGATGGGTCTGTCAGTAATTGCTGGTGTTCATTTAAGTAACTTGCTATTTCAACTCGCAGTTCATAATCGCCTTGAACTGGCCCATACGTTGCTAGGATCATCTGGTCTTTATCTAGTATTTTATGCATTTCATCGGCTAAGAATGGATTTGGTAATAAGCGAGGATATAAAATTGCTTGTGAAAAATCGTAATATTTCCGGTGCTGATTCATTGCATATTGAGATCGCATAACATTAATCGTTTTCGTTTGTTGCCATGTATACGGAATTGGTTTGAAATCTTTCTTTCCATTCTTATGTATATAAGCACCTTTTCCTTGCTCAATGCGTATATATCCTTTCTTTTCTAACTGCTTATATGCTTTACGAACTGTTAATAGGCTAATCTGCAAATCTTCGGCCATAGAGCGTAAAGACGGAAGTGCATCACCATGTGAAAGCATGCCACTTTGTATTCTTTCAACGATTTGCATATATATTTGCTTGTAATACGGTATGTTGGATTCTTTACGAAGGACAATCTTCATAGTTTCACCTTTTTCGTTTTTATTTCATTAAAGCGAAAAATATAGAGAGAATCAACTACAATTTTAGGTAACTGTTATATACATAGATACACTGTTATACACCATACCTTCTATACTCATGGTAAGAGTGAAAAGGAGGAAGAAAAATGGTTATTTTCAATTATATTTTAGTATGTATTATTTTCGGAACAACATTTTTAACGATAAAAATCGGAATTGAAGCAGGAGCACCTCCATTATTTTCAGCAGGCATTCGTTTCTTTTTAGCAGGAGTAATTTTGATGATTATATTTAAGTTAAAAAGGAAAGAAATTATGCCACATGTATTTTCGAAACGTATTATGTATGCTGGTTTTTGTTTAACATTTATGACATTCGCATCACTGTACTGGGCAGAACAATTTATTTCTTCGGGATTAGCTGCTGTACTTTCTGCAACAGGACCGATGATGATTTTGTTTTTACAGGCAAGGAGAAATAAGACGAAATTACAAAAGGAGCAACTACTAGCTTTAATTATTGCACTAATAGGTGTTGTTTTTGTTTCTTTACCAGGAATGCACCAAGAAGTAAGTTTCATATGGAGTATTGCTTGTGTTGTTTTAATAATAGGAGAGTTATTTTACGGAATAGGCTCTATTCGCTCAAAAGAAATACTTTCGGATTTACAAAGTGTATCACCATTTCTCATAAATGGTATTCAAATGTTTTATGGAGGAGTTTTACTATTAATCGTGTCTGCCGTAGTAGAACAACCGAATGTATCTGTATTAGCCTCATGGAGTGTACAGTGGCCTATTTTATATCTTATTTTTATCGGATCAATTGGTGGGCATGGATTATATTATTGGCTCTTATCAAAAACAAATCCTGTATTCCCGTCAACGTGGTTATATGTATCGCCGTTAATCGCTATTATAGTAGGCTATATCATATTAGGAGAACCTTTAAACCCTACAATGGGGATAGGTGCTTGTTTTATTTTGGCTGGTGTATTTTTAGCTAATCGATCCACACTCCGGACTTATTTCAAACAAGGGAGATTATTTGAGAAGGAAATGTAGTAGAATCAAAAACACAGTTGGAAAAATAACCAACTGTGTTTTTTTACTTAATTTACTTTTTTTATAAATCCTTTATAATGACGTTTCACAAGCTGACTTTCTAATGTCTTCATTGTTTCAAGTGCTACACCGACGATGATAAGTAAGCTTGTACCACCAATTTGTGCAGAAGGTGGTAACGTAGCAATTTTTGTGAATACGAGCGGTAAAATGGAAATGGCACCTAAGAAAATCGCACCAATAAATGTTAAACGGTATAAAATTTTCGTTACATATTGTTCTGTTGATTTACCAGGACGAATACCAGGCACATATCCATTTTGCTTTTTCAAATTCTCAGCCATTTGTTCAGGATTTACTTGAATAAATGCGTAGAAGTATGTGAAAGCAACGATAAGACCGACATAAAGTGTCATTCCAAATGGATGTGCAAAATCAAGATTTGCAACTATCCATTTTGAGACGCTTGAATCAGGGAAGAGCTGCGCAATTGTACGCGGCGTCATTAAAAATGCAGAAGCAAAGATTACTGGAATTACACCAGCACTATTTACTTTAAGAGGTAAATGAGTGTTTTTTGCTCCTTGATATTGATTGTTTCCTGAAACAGCTTTTGCATATTGAATCGGTATTTTACGCACGGCTTGTTGTATGTAAATAACGCCAACAACTATCGCTAAAATTACGAGACCAATTAAGACCATCTTTATGATGTGCATGAATAATTGATCGCCTGCATTTTGAAATTGTTGCAAATAAATTTGGTTCGCAACATTTGGAATCGCTGCTACAAGTCCTGCGAAGATAATCATCGAAATACCATTACCTACTCCATTAGCGGTAATTTGTTCACCTAACCAAAGTAAAAATGCAGTACCTGCAGTTAAAACTGTCGCAATAAATAAGTATGTAGTCCAGCTTTGATCTGTTATTAATTGTCCGCCTGCTATATTATTAAAACCATAAGACATCCCAATGGCTTGTATGAATGCGAGAATGATTGTAAAGTATCGAGTGAATTGAGCTGATTTCTTACGGCCCATCTCACCTTGCTTTGCCCATTCCGAAAATTTAGGTATAACATCCATTTGTAGTAATTGTACTATGATGGAAGCTGTAATATAAGGTGTAATACCTACAGCGAAGATTGAGAAGTGTTGCAGTGCTCCTCCGCCAAATACGTTTAGCATACCTAAAACGTTAGCTTGATCTTGTACTTTTAATACCTCTGCGTTAGTATGAGGAACTGGAATAAACGTGCCAATTCGAAAAACAATTAGCATCGCTAATGTAAAAAGAATTTTGTTTCTTATCTCAGCTACTCTCATGAAATTTGAAATCGTACGAAACATTTTGTCGCCTCCTATATTTTTATCAGTTTAAAACTGATTATTATATCCCGATGAAGTAACCACAAACCTCCTTCCGCATTAAATTCATTTGACAAATGGAATTTTATACATTTTGTAGTTTTCTCGGATATAAAAATATAAGGTGTTTTTTAGCGACCAATAAGCTTTTCGTAATCATTCAATACACATAATATATCGAATAAATTAACAAATGTACATACATACGCATGAAAAATGAATGAATAGGGGCATTTTTTACATTTATTTAATGCTAGATTGATAATTAGGAACGTTTTATGTATTTGTATTGAAAGGATTCCGTGGAAAGTATTATGGTGTAGCTGTAGCACATGATAACCTCAAGGAAATCTTCAAGGATGTTGAGAAAACTCATATATTTAGTCGTGAATTAGAGAAACTATTAAAGCAAGAAAAGATTTGATTGAAATAGTAGTGAAGGAAAACCTTTCTTCTATAGAGAATATTTCTAACGCAGGAATCTAAGTATATAGGCTCTAATGAAAGGAGAATTCACATGAACACATTTGTAAAGGACAAGTTTTATGAAAAGAGAAATCAATTATTTGAGGAAATTACTTTGTTAAGTGATGCTCAATTTAATAGAAAACCAAATAAGGATAAATGGAGTATAGCACAAGTTTGTCATCACTTAGTTTTATTAGATGAGAGAGTTATAACGGTTATTTCGTCAGGATTAAAAAAGATGGATAGTTTCCAAAATGAGCGTAAAGAAATTCATACTATTGTATTAGATAGATCGATAAAATTTATAGCACCAGAAATGATTGAACCAAGTATAGAACCATTTGAAGTGCTGCAAATGGTTGATTTGTTAAACGACTCTAGAAAAGAATTGATGCGTTTTCTGAGTTCAATAGAAGATGAATCTAAATTGGTAAAAAAATCAGTGATGCATCCAGCTCTTGGAGAACTATTTCTTGATCAGTGGATAGAATTAATCTATTTGCATGAACAGCGTCATATAGAACAAATCAAAGAGGTCAAATTGCTTTGTGAAGTTGAAAAGTAAAAATTATTATCTATTTATTGAGCGATTTAGGAGAGCATCAAGGGTTTGAGTGATAAAATACAAGTCTTGATTAAAATTACGATGAATTTAGTTGAAAGCAACCAATAAGCAGAAGAAAATACGAAACTAGCAGATCTTACTCTTGAATAGGAAACGAACATTCAAAAAAACTGAATCCGAATTGCTGTATAAGTGTAACCCCGTCTTAAATGAAGAACGGGGTTATTATTTTTGGAAGTAATCTCAGCATTTTCATTTAGAAGGAAATAAATTAGCAATGAAATCCGAAAATGTAACCAGCATTACACACTATATCTTTAAGTTATAATGATTTCCGGAAATGAGTTATATGTCCATAATTATACATCTACTGTTGGTTTAGCGCTCTTCACACGTTAGAGGAAGAAGAAAATACGATTCTGCTAGGGGGGGATATGCATTTTATTCTCTATATTTTCACAACAGAACCACCTCCAAAATTATCTTTTGTAGTTGAATTTTTCCGAATAATAAGTTACATTTTTTAAGTTCAAGCAACTTTATAGCAGTACAAAAAGGGGAGAAATATTGTTATTATGCAAAAAATGAAATGGAAGACCTATTTATGTTATTTTGTTATTTTTATACTTCTTGGAACAGCAGTAATAGTCAAGCCATCTATCTCAAAAGCTGAGGAATCTGATGTTAATATTACATTGTTAGGTACGGCAGATATTCATGGTAGATTTATGCCCTGGGATTATGCGCTCGATGGTGCAAATACGAGCGGAAGTTTAACACAGCTTTATACGGTTATAAAAAAGGTACGTCAAGAAAATCCAAATACCATATTAGTAGATGCTGGGGATACAATTCAAGGAAACTCAGTAGAATTATTCAATGATAAGCCACAATCGCCAATGATGGTAGCGATGAATACAATGGGATATGACGCCTGGGCATTTGGAAATCATGAATTCAACTTTGGATTAGATACATTGAAAAAAGTTAGTGAGCAATATAAGGGAAAGACGTTAGCAGGAAATATTTATAAGGAAAATGGAGAGCGTTTTCTTCCTGCATATACGATTGTTGAAAAAGGTGGAATTAAAGTCGGGATAATTGGTATGAATACACCAATGATTAGTGATTTTGAAAAAGGGACAGATCATTTGGATGGTTTAGTAGTGAAAAATCCAGTAGAAGAGACAAAAAAGGCAATTAATGAATTAGAGGGTAAAGTAGATGTAATGGTAGGGGTTATGCATATGGGACTAGAAAATGAGAATGGAATCCCTGGTACTGGTGTTCAAGATATTGCGAATGCTTGTCCGGAACTAAGTGCTATTTTTGCAGCTCATATGCATAAACTTGTTAAAAAAGAAGTTGTAAATGGCGTTATTATTACAGAACCAGATAAATATGGAACACATATCTCGCGTATTGATCTTACTTTTACAAAGCAAGATGGAAAGCTGGTTCTAAAAGATAAAACTGCTACCGCTATACCTGTAAAAAATACTGATGGAACAACAGTAGTATCTGATCCTGCACTTGAAGACACACTGACACCTTTTCATGAGTATGCGAGAGGAGATGCAAATGTTGTTGTCGCTCAATTAAAGGGTAGAAACCTTGTTCCTGAAAATGAAATAAAGGGTATTCCAAGTGTGCAGATTCAAGAAACACCTTTATCAGATTTCTTTCATGAAGTCATGCTCTACTACAGCAAAGCAGATGTAGTAGCCCATCAAATTGATAACGATAATGCTCGTTTGGATGTAGGTCCTATTAAGAAAAAAGATATTGCGTATAATTATCAATATGCTTTGGGAGAAATTACAGTATATAAGGTAACTGGGAAAGACTTAAAAGACTATATGGAATGGGCGGCAGGGTACTTTAACTCATCTCGTGCCGGAGATGTAACAGTTAGCTTTGATAAAACCCGTCGTGCTTCTAAATACAGTACGAATGATTTCTTTGGAGGCGTAAAATATGAAATTGACTTAGCAAAACCATATGGAAGTAGAATTACAAATTTACGTTCTATTCGTACAAATAAACCAATCAAAACGAACGATGTTATGACACTAGGAATGAATGCATATAGAATGGAGGCTCTTCAGGCAAAAGGTGGAGCTTTAGAGGGGCGTAAGTTTGAACAAATTTGGTCATCTAAACAAGAGAATGCATTCGGGGAAACTGGTGGAACCATTCGTAACCTTGCTATTACATATTTAAAAGAGGTAAAGAATGGTGTATACACACCAAAAGTTATGCATAATTGGAAAATTACTGGCGTGAATACACATTCTTCAGAGCATAAGGCTGTAGTGGATCTTGTAAATAAAGGGATTTTAGAAATTCCAAAAACAGAAGATGGAAAATATACAAATATAGCATCTATAAATACTAAAGATTCAATTACAAAAGAAGAGATTGTAGCACTCTCACAAAAAGTTAATATTAATCCAAATCAGTTTAATCATGTAAAAAGAAAAGGTGAATTTTACAAAAAACTTAGTAGGATAATTAAATAAATATAAAATAGATAGCTTTCATGCAAAAAACTATTAAACTTGGACATACCATTATCCTAAAAAAGTTTGTGATTGGTATGGAAATATAAAGAATCAACGATAAAAAATCCCCTGGATCATTAAACAAATCCGAGGGGTTTTTTATTTGAATAATTATGGTTTTATTTCTTACTATGCATATTTATTATATGCTTTAAAAGAACATACCTCGAGCTAATAACATGCAATAGATGTGTCCTTTACTATATTTAAATGGGAGACAAATTAAAGATATTTTTGACAAAATAAAAAAGCCTGAAACTCATATGAGACTTCAGCTATCTCATAATGTTACAATCCATGCAACTATAGACATACATAACAACATTATATTAAAAAATCTAAATTGTAGATGCGCTGCCTCACTAAAATATTTATATACTATATACATCATAAAACAAAACACGCACTTTCTTTTTCTTGTTTATCAAGGTCATTAGTATTCATTTGATCCATCTTTATCCTAAATCAACTTCATGTCCAAAATATAATTTAAAATAAGTAATATAAATTATAAGATGTCCTATAATAATTGTTATTTTAATAGCATTAAACCTACTCTTAAAATAGTAAAGAGTGGGTTTTTATGTTGTTATTTGGATGTAAGGGTACTTTGATTAGAATGAATATAGATAATTAACAACTAACCAATTGGATGAGCGCCTAAAAGAGCTCTTTTTTTATTGAAATTAATATACATATGTGTGTCGTTCTTTATTTATATCATCGGCCATATATATGTAATTTTGCATAATGTTACATGAATTTTGTATTTTCTCTTTTTTCCGACATGAATAGACAGTATACTTTGTACAAGCTTTCTATTTCAAAAATTATACGAGGTGAAAAAATGAAAAACAAAAAGACATTAACTAAGGTAGCTTTAACAACAGGCTTAGCTTTAACAGCTGTAGCACCATACGGAGTAGGTCATGCAGAGGAAACAGATCAACTACAAGTTCAAATTCAGGAAGAATCGTTCCGTTCGGGTGAACTTACACAACCGTCACAAAAAGCGCCAGAGAATGTAGTAAAAGATGCTCTGAAGGAGAAAACAGAACAAGCTCTTTCTCCAAAGCAAGTCAATGGGGAAACAGGAGTAGATTATAAAGTTCTTCAAAAACGTGGTTCATATGATGGGACTACACTTGTACGTATTCAGCAAACATACGAAGGAAAAGAAGTATATGGCCATCAATTAACTGCACACGTAGATAATAACGGTGTTATTAAAAGTGTTTCAGGCGATAGCGCGCAAAATTTAAAACAAGAAGAATTGAAAAAACCTATCAATCTATCAAAAGATGAAGCAACACAATATATTTATACGAAATACGGGAACGATATCAATTTTATTACTGAGCCAGAAGTTAAAGAAGTTATTTTTGTTGATGAAAATAATGGACAAGCTAGCAATGCATACCAGGTTACATTTGAAGCTGCAACACCAAACTATGTTTCCGGAACTTATTTAGTAAATGCACAAAATGGTGATATGTTAAAAAATATGGTACAAGAATCTAACTTAAAAGCAAGTGAAAAACTAGTTGGAGCATTAAAGAAAAGTAAAAAAAGTAATCTTACATCATTAACTGGAACAGGAAAAGATGATTTAGGTATATCACGTACATTTGGTATCTCTAAACAAAATAATGGCACATATGCTCTTGCTGATTATACAAGAGGACAAGGAATTGAAACATATGATGTGAACTATAGAGACATTACTAAAGAAGAAAGCTATTATCCTGGTACATTAGCAACTAGTACTTCGACAACATTTAACGATCCAAAAGCAGTAAGTGCTCATTACTTAGCAACAAAAGTATTTGATTTTTATAAAGATAAATATAAGCGTAATAGCTTTGATAATAAGGGACAAAAGGTAGTTTCAGTTGTACATGCTTGGGATTCCGGAGATACGAATGATCCGAAAAATTGGCAGAATGCTTTAAGTGCGAATAATGGAAGTATGCTTGTATATGGAGATCCTATCGTCAAAGCATATGACGTAGCTGGCCATGAATTTACACATGCTGTTACTTCTAGCGAATCTAATCTTGAATACTACGGTGAATCTGGTGCGATTAATGAGGCGCTATCTGATATTATGGGAACATCTATTGAGAAATACGTAAATAATGGAAGCTTTAACTGGACGATGGGAGAACAAACTGGATCTGTTTTCCGTGATATGGAAAACCCGGCTTCTGTTCCATCTTCACTTGGTGTACCTTATCCAGATGATTACAGTGAATTTAATGATTTTAATGGATGGGATCAAGGTGGCGTTCATTTTAATTCAAGTATTATTAATAAAGTTGCGTATCTCATTGCACAAGGTGGAACTCATAACGGTGTAACTGTTAAAGGGATTGGTGAAGATAAAATGTTTGATATCTTCTATTATGCAAATACAGATGAGTTAAATATGACTTCTAATTTCAAAGAATTGAGATCAGCATGTATTCGAGTGGCAACGAATAAATATGGAGCGAATACAGCTGAAGTTCAAGCAGTTCAAAAGGCATTTGATGCAGCAAAAATTAAGTAAGTTAGAAATATAGTTTTCATTCATATATTATTACATTATGAAAAACAGCTACTGTCATTTTAAAGATAGTAGCTGTTTTTTATGCAGCAATGTATGAGTGAAAATAAACTTACTAAGCGAAAATGAAGCTGTCTATCTTCAATAAGCTGTGACAAATATATAAGGATTAAAATCAAAAAACTGAAAATTAATAATATATTGACCTATTGATAGGAAGTACTATAGAATGAAAGCGATAACAAACGATTGCTTTAAAATGATTTCCCTGATCTTTTAGTATTTACAAATATATGAAGATATAAACAAATCTATTTTTTTGAATATTAATGCAAACGTTTTCGTATTGAAAGGTCATTGAAATACATATGTGAAATTAGCCAATATGGGGGTGAAGTAAAAGAGATTTCTAGATTAATTTAAATAGTGTAATTTAGTACGAGCATAATAAATTGTGCCTACTATTTAAAGAAAGGGTGTATGTGGTGCAAATGATAAAAAGATTAGTTAACAAATCAGTTTTATTACTTACTATAATCGTTATGTTATCATCTGTTTTCTCTTTTCAAAGTGTAAAGGCAGTTTCAAATTCGAAAACAACTGAAGTTATCATTCATTACAAAGAGCAATCTGGAAATACAAAGAACTGGAACCTTTGGACATGGGGAGAAAATGCAAATGGTAAATCATATGAATTTACTGGTGAAGATGAATTTGGAAAGTACGCTAAGATTAATTTAGATGGTGAATATAATCGTGTAGGATTTATCATTCGTACAAATGAATGGGAAAAAGATGGTGGCGATCGTTGGATTGAAAATATAAAGGACGGTCGTGCGGAAGTGTGGATTCTTTCTGGTGATGATAAAGTATATAACTCTAAGCCTTCTTCGGATCTATCAATTCAAAAAGCAACTATTGATAGTTTCAATGAAATTACTGTAACGACTAATGTCCCGTTTCATATTAAGGAACGGAAAATTGAAATTGAAGGCATTAAAATAAAGAATATTAGTCCTTATGATACAAGCAGTGGAAATGTTACTAATAAGGTGAAAATAATTACGGAGCAGAAAATTGATTTAAAACAATCATACAAAGTGAAAATTGAAAACGTAGCTGATACGAACACTGAAATCGGTAAAGTCATTCGTAGTGAGGAATTTGATCATTCATTTTATTATGGTGGTAACGATTTAGGGAATGTATATACGCCACAATTTACTAAGTTCCGTGTATGGGCTCCTACTGCGAGTGAAGCGAAGTTAGTTACATATGAAAAATGGAACGATAAAATAGGTACTGAAATAAACATGAAACAAGCTGAAAAAGGGACCTGGATAGCAGAACTTAAAGGAAACAAAAAAGGACTCTATTACACGTATAAAGTGAAAATTGGTGATAAGTGGACTGAAGCAGTTGATCCGTATGCACGTGCTGCTTCTGTAAATGGGGATAAAGGTGCAGTTGTTGATTTAGAAGAAACAAATCCGAAAAAATGGAAAGCAAACAAAAAGCCAAAATTTAAAAACCCGGAAGATGCTATTATTTATGAATTGCATGTACATGATCTTTCTATTCAGCCCGAAAGTGGCATTAAGCAGAAAGGGAAATATTTAGGCGTAACAGAAAAAGGAACAAAAGGGCCTGAAGGTGTGAAAACAGGACTAGATCATATAAAAGATCTTGGTGTTACGCACGTTCAGCTTTTACCAATATTTGATTATGCATCAGTAAATGAAGAGAATTTAAACGAACCACAATATAACTGGGGATATGACCCGAAAAACTTCAACGTTCCAGAGGGCTCCTATTCTACAAATCCATATGAGCCTACTGTCCGAATAACTGAATTAAAGCAAATGATTCAAACACTACATGATAATAATCTTCGTGTTGTAATGGATGTAGTATATAACCATATGTATAATGCTGCTGAATCTAATTTTCATAAGTTAGTTCCAGGTTATTATTACCGTTACAATGAAGATGGAACATTTGCAAATGGAACCGGAGTAGGAAATGATACTGCTTCAGAACGAAAAATGATGAGAAAATTTATGGTTGATTCCGTAGCATACTGGGCAAAAGAATATAACTTAGACGGATTCCGTTTTGATTTAATGGGTATTCATGATTATGAAACAATGAATGAAATACGTAAAGCTGTTAATCAAATTGACCCTACTATTATATTGCATGGAGAAGGTTGGGATTTAAATACACCTCTTGCAGCTGAGTTGAAAGCAAATCAAAAAAATGCAGAGAAAATGAAAGGGATTGCTCATTTTAACGATAATATACGTGATGGATTGAAAGGTAGTGTATTTGAGGAGAAAGAAAATGGCTTTGTAAATGGGAAGGAAAATATGGAAGATCGTATTAAAAAAGGCATTACAGCAGGTATTGACTATGATACAAAGTCGTCTACCTATCAAGATCCAGAGCAGGTGCTAACTTATGTGGAAGCACATGATAATCATACATTATGGGACAAACTTGAGTTGACTAATCCAGGTGACAGTGAAGAAGTGTTAAAACAAATGCACAAATTGTCTTCTTCGATTTTATTAACATCACAGGGTATTCCATTTTTACATGCAGGGCAAGAGTTTATGCGCACGAAATACGGCGATCATAACAGTTACAAATCTCCTGATTCAATTAACCAAATGGACTGGTTGCGCCGTGCAGCATTTAATAATGAAGTAGATTATATGAAGGGCTTAATAGAATTACGCAAAAAGTATCCAGCATTTCGAATGACATCTGCAGAACAGATTAAAAAGCATATAACTTTTATCGATGTTCCAAAAAATGTTGTCGCTTATACAATAGATGAAAAGGTAAGTGGGAATAAAAGCGAATACTTTATGGTGGCTCACAATGCAAATATGGAAGACATTGACATAACACTTCCATCAAAAGGTCCTTGGAAAGTACTAGTGGACGGTAAACAAGCAGGTAGTAAAACGCTTTATGTTGTCAATGATAATAAAATTAAAGTTCCTGCGTTAAGTTCATTCGTTTTAAAAACAGAGAAACCGAATAAATAAATGCAAAAAGCGGAGTGAAATGTTGTTTTCACTTCGCTTTTAAAGTTCAAGTAATATAATTTCACGTACTGTAATTTTATTACAATTTAATAAAAAAGAGAAGAACTCACCAAGGTTCTTCTCTTTTTTATGTGTAATTAGGGTTTACATAATTGTAGATATAAGAGTTTTTGAAAATAGCTAAAGGCAAGATGATGAACCTATTTACAAAGTGACAAGAAAATGACAAAACTGTAAGAATGCATGAATGTTTGTAAGAAAGTTCGATGTTTTCCTTTTTCTTTTTTTATTAAAGTGAAAAAGAAGAAAGCGGTGTCATAAGAGCTTGGTATTTTTAAATGAGTACAATAACCAAAACTATTCATGTAATGAAGGTATATGGCAATCAGTAAAACATCTTACAAAAAAGGAGGTCTTTGAATATGTCTTTTTCTCAATTCAATATTGATATTTTTCGAGTAATTAATGATTTAGGTGAACAATATTCATTCCTAAACTCAACCATGGTATTTTTGGCAGAATATATGGTATATATTTTAGCTTTTATTGTTTTAGCTTATTGGTTTACTAGGTCCAGAAAAAGTAGGATGATGGTTATGCAAGCGATGGTTGCTTTTGTAATTGCTGAGGTGATTGGAAAAATAGCAGGGGAATTTCATCTGAATTATCAACCATTTGCAGTATTGCCTGATGTGAATAAACTTGTCGACCATACTGTAGATAATTCATTTCCTAGTGACCATACAATTCTCTTTTTTTCGATTTGTTTTTCGTTTTGGCTTGTTCGTAAAAAAACTGGATGGTTATGGCTTATACTTGCATTTAGTGTAGCAATTTCTCGTATTTGGGTAGGGGTTCATTATCCTTTTGATGTTGCAATAGGGGCTTTAATAGGATGTGTTTCAGCATTTTTTTCTTATTGGTTAGTACAGAAATTTTCTTTTATCAATCAATTGCTTACTCTATATGAAAGAGTAGAGAAACATGTTTTACCATCCAAAAACAATTCAAAGGAATTTTGAGTATAGAAATATAAAAAAGACGTTATCCTTTCCTATAATTCTACAGAAAGGATAACGTCTTTTTCGTTTTATCGAAAGTGCAAAATATTAGATTGATAATGATGTATAGGGAACCCATAGTTGAATATAAGTCTCTTCAACTCTATCTAACCATTCAAAATAGCTTATTTTTGTATTAAAAAGTGTACCTTTTAAAATGACGTGATTTCTATGAGTACATTAACAATCCCTATGTAGATATTTAAATAGGTTCTCTATATTCATTGTATATAAATTATACAATGAATATTTTTTATATTACATACATTAAATTAAGCTTAACCTCTCTCTTTTCCTATAATTCTCTTTACGCTTTTGGATTGGCTTTTCGGTTTTCTTGACCAGGCCAATGAATAACTACACATAAACTCCTTATATCTCTAGATAAACTACCGATTAGCTCCATATAGCCTCTAGATAACATATATAGAATATAAGTTATCAAGGAGGTAAGAAAAAATGAACTTTATGAAAAGAGCAATTCTCAGTATGAAAAAAAGAGTAGGAACATCATTAATTTTGATGGCAGTCTTCCTAATTGTTACACATTTAGTGTTGGCAGGATTTACAATCCAAAATGCATCAAAAAAAGCTGCGGATGCAGCAAGAAAAAAACTAGGTGCAGATGTTACTTTAAGTCTTGATTTTGACAAATTAGGTCAAAAAGCTCAGGAAACTGGAGAAATGCCAAAGCCACCGCAGCTCGATACAAAAGAAACAGATCAATTAGCGAAATCCAAGTATGTAAAAGACTATAATTACATAGCTAACACTTTCGGTATTTCTGATGGACTTAAACTAGTAGGAGCTTCAGAAGGAGAAGAAGAAGGAAAAGGTAAAGTGGGAATGGCGGCTGTGCGAGGCGGTTCAAGCTCTGGTACAGAAATAGATATGAATGCTTCTTTTATGATTGAGGGAGTCCGCAAGACTGCATTACAAGAAAGCTTTAAAAACGGAAAAAGTAAAATCATTGATGGAAAACCAATTACAGAACAGATGAAAGATCAGAATGTAGCTTTAATGGAAAAACGATTAGCGGAATTAAATAATTTGAAAGTAGGAGACAAAGTAAAAGTACAATCAGGGGATAAGAAGGAAACCCTCGAGATTGAAATTATCGGTATTTACGAAACGAATGAACAAGCAATGGGTCAACAGGCTCCTCCTATTATGGATCCAGCTAATAAACTATATATGCCACATTCAACTATGAAAAAATTAGAAGTAGACCAAGGTATAAGTAGTGTTCAAGTCGTGTATTTCTTGAATGATCCACAATATATTGATGCATTTAAAAAAGAAGCGAAAAAATCTAATATTGATTTTAATTATTATAAATTAGATGCGCATGATTCATTGTACAAACAAATGATTGGTCCTATCGAAAATATCTCTTCGACTTCTCAAATGATTATTTATATTGTATCGATTGCAGGTGCGATTATTTTAGGATTAATCATTATGCTATCAATTAAAGGACGTCGTAAAGAAATGGGAATTCTATTGTCTATTGGAGAGAAAAAGTGGAAGCTGATGGCGCAGTTCGTAGTAGAAGTAGTGTGTGTCGCTATTTTAGCATTTGGATTATCCATAACAACAGGAGCTAAAGTTTCTCAATATATCGGGGATAATTTACTTTCGAATGAAATTGCTACAACAAGCGAAGAAACGGACAACATGCGAAATAATAGTACTGTAATGATGTCTGGACCTGGTGGCACGCTACAAAATCAAAAAGAAGATCCAATTGATAAAATTGATGTAAGTGTAACAGGAGAAGATGTAGGGAAAATGGGAGGGATTGGACTAGCTATTGCTATAATAGCAACGCTTCTTCCGGCATTATCTATTCTACGTTTAAACCCAAAACAAATTCTTTTAAAAGATGAATAAGGAGGCTTAACATGGAAACGATTTTACAATTTAAAAATTTGGATTATTATTATGAAAGTAATGGGAAAAATGTAGCGATACTAGACAATGTTAACTTTTCTTTTCAAAAAGGGCATTTCTACACGATTTTAGGACCATCTGGATCTGGTAAAACTACAACTCTAAGCTTAGGTTGTGGATTGGATATCCCTAAAAATGGTTATGTACTGTATAATGGCAAAGATATTCGAAAAATTGGTTTGGATCGATATCGTAATCAAAATGTATCTGTAATTTTCCAATCTTATAATTTGATTACTTATATGACTGCTCTTCAAAATGTCCTAACAGCAATGGAAATTACAGGTGTCAAAGTGAAAAATAAGACAGTAAGGGCATTAGAATTATTAGAGAAAGTAGGACTCACAGAAGTAGAAGCGAAACGAAACGTCTTGCAACTAAGTGGCGGGCAACAACAACGTGTAGCAATTGCTCGAGCATTATCTTGCAATGTTGATTTACTTATTGCAGATGAGCCGACGGGAAACCTCGACGAAGAAACGGCAATGGATATTATAGAACTGTTTCAAGAACTTGCACATAAAGAGAATAAATGTATTATTGTTGTAACGCATTCACAGGAAGTTGCAAAAAAATCCGATCGTGCAGTGTATTTAAGTAAGAAGAAGTTGGTCGTAAACCACATCTAATACAAATATCTTAGTTTTTAAATCCACAAAATTTTCAAAAATCAACCATTTCAAAAGCTTATATTTGATATATAATAAAATTAAACCATAATCAAAATGGTCTCCCTGTATTGAATGTGAAGATAGTTTGTTGTTTCCTTTTTAACAATATTTGAAAAAGAACTTGTAGGATATTCTACAGGTTCTTTTTGTTATGATTAGTTACCTATAATATTGAGGAATCACATATAAAAAAAGGGACGGTAATTAGATCATAGATCTAATTACTGTCCCTTTTAACTGTTTATCTACATAGTTATTGAAGAATTAAACCTACTATCATAATTAAACTAAATACTATCATCCAGCCAAATGCACAATAGCCGAAGATTCTAATCCATTTAGGTAATTGATTCATGTTAACTTTATTTGTGGGAACTCCTTGCATAGAAAACATCATTTTTTGGTCTCTATCCCTATTATTTTGTTGTTCATACATAACATCATCACCTTTCTAGAATAGTTGTATGTATAATATATCAGTCTGGAGAAAACTAAATACCGAATATTAGGCGAAATAAAAGTGATTCGACAAATATAGTGGATGGTTCTCTTTTCCAATACTGTATACTATATTTCAAAAAACGAAAATTTGTTTACTCAAAAGCTATATATACTAAAGTATTTGCTAATTTAAAATGTAGTAAACCTTTACCAAGAGATATTTATTATTCGTTATTGATTAATTCGGATAAATTCACTAATACTTCTTAGCGTTTAGACACGTATATGTCTTTCGAAATATAAGTACCGTAAAGTAGGAGTAATTATTTATTCGTTATTTTTAAAGCGTTTAACACTATTTTGGTTACGTCTGCAATAAGTTTATCATCGTATTTCGCATCCTCATTAGCATGATTAGAAAGTATCGCAAGAACAATTGGCTTTTTATTTGGTGGCCAAATAATTGCGATATCATTCCTTGTTCCATAAGAACCAGAGCCAGTCTTATCGGCTACTTCCCATTCTTCTGGAACTCCAGCGCGGATTAAGTTGTCCCCCGTAGTATTTCTTTTCATCAAATCTATTAAAAAGTTCCGTTTCTCAATTGGAAGAATATCACTTAGCGCGTAAGTTTGAAGACTAGTAGCTAATGCCATTGGGGTACTAGTATCACGAGTGTCACCAGGCTGCACTTCATTTAATTCTGGTTCAAAACGTTCAGGATTTGTAACAGAATCTCCTATTTCTCTTAGTGATTTTTTGAATTCACTTGGCCCACCTAATTGTTTAAGAATAAGATTTTGTGCAGTATTATCACTATATCGAATGGAAGCATCTGCAAGCTCCTTCAGAGTCATACCTGTATCTACATATTTTTCTGTAATTGGATTGTAATTCACAAGATCTTTGCTGGTATACTTAATTTTTTGATCTAAATCTTCTATTGATTTCTTTTGTAACAGTGCTCCAACAGTAAGGGCTTTGTGGGTAGATGCGTATGCAAAGCGTTCATCTGAACGATAAGTAACAGTTTGATTCGTACCTGTGTCCAATGCATAAATACCGAGTTTAGCATCATATTCTTTTTCAAGCTTTACAAAAGAATGCCTACTTGTATTTTCTTGTTTGGCTTGTTTCGGTGGTTCGGATTGAATATTACTATTGGAACAGCCTATAAGCGTTACACATGAAAGTAATACTACAGGTAGCACCTTTTTATAATGTGCAATGTGAAAAAACTTCTTTGAAACTATCATACATTTTCAACCTCTTTCAAGAATATATGGATTTTGTATACCTATACAATTAACAAATGCACTGGATAGCACTCCTCTTGTATTTCTTATATTACAAAATGAGAGGACTATCAAGAACGCCTTTTTTATACGTAATAGACAATCTAAGTAACACATTTGTTCCATTTATGATTAAATTTTTTAACATATCTATTAACTTTGTTTTTAAGCATCGCAAACTCCATTTTTTGAACTCCACTTAATTTAATATGGATTTAGATTGAGTTTTTCTTGTAACGGGAATTTCAATTGGATAGCCCATATATAACAACCTCGTTACGGATAGAATAAGTAATAACAACTACTGATTTTATTTTAAGATTGGATGGTAGAAATAAAGATCTTAAAAAAACGAAAAGTCCACTTATTGATTCCTAATAAGATTATACTTGCTACAAAAACAAACAAACTCGTCCTACTAAGAGGGGAGTTTGTTTATTGTTTAGATAAAGGAATGTTCATGCAAAATTGCACACTGTGTTCCATATTTTTTATAGAATACTTTATATTTAGCGTTTCAAGAATTTGTTTAACAATATATAGCCCCAAACCACTTCCTCCAGTATTTCGATTCCTAGATTTTTCAATTCGATAAAATGGTTTGAAAATTTGTTGTATGTCTTCATCTTTCATATTGATACCTGTATTTATAATTTGCATTTCGATTTGACCATGTTTAGAATCTTTACTTAATTTTATATAGACTTTTTCATTATGTGGTGAATACATAACTGCATTATGGATAATATTTTTACATGCTTTTTCAAAAAGAACACAATCTGTATAAACAGAAAAATCGGAGTCAATTTCTTTTATTATTTGGATGCTTTTTTGAGAAGCGAAAAATTCGAGATCTTTTGTAATTGTACCTATTAACTTTGAAAGATTAACTTCTTCTATTTTTAGTTTAAAAGTGTGTTGTTCTAACTTTGACATACTTAAAATTTCACGAACTAATTGTTCTATACTTTCAATAATTTGATGATTTTTCCTTAAATATTGATCACGATTTTGATAAGGGCCAATATTGTATATCATCCCTTCTAAGTATCCTTTCATTACAGTAAGAGGGGACTTTAATTCATGTGCTACAATGGCAAAAAACTCTCTGCGTTTTGTTTCTATTTCTCTTTCTTTTTCAATATCATTTTTTAATTGTTCATTTGCTTTTTTTAAATCAAACATAGCTTGTTGTAAGTTAATAGACATGTCATTCAAACTATTAGATAATTCTCCTAACTCATCTGTAGAGCGAACTTCAATTTTTTCGGAGAAATCTAAATTTGCCATCTTTTGTGCACCCTCATTAATATAAATAAGTGGCTTTGTAATAAACCTCGAATAGAAATAAGCACTCCCTATACCAATCACAAGCACGATGATACTAATATAGGGGAGAAAGCGCACTAATACCTGCGAAGCTTCATCAATCGGTTGAAATGTTGCGAACACTACAAGCATTAAACTACCATCTTGGAATTGAATTGGTTCCGTAACATTATATGAATTGCTAATAGTACCCGCATTATCAATTCGTGTTGCCTTAGTAACTACTGTTGTTTGTGTACCACTTTGAATAAAAGAAAATGAAGGCGAGTAAATAATTACTCCTTCTTTATTTTGAAGCGAAAGCATAGCGTTATTTTTTTTTGCGTATTCATCAAAAAGTGGTATCGCATCTTGAAACGTAAGATTTTTGGACTTATCAATTATCTCTTTTATCCCTGTTTGAAGTTGATCTGTTTTGTATTGCTCATAAAACGTAGGGAGAAAGAAATATAAAGTTAAATAAATCAATACTGCAAAGGATAACAAAATGAGAGATGTAGTCATAAAGAGTTTATAAGTAATTTGCTTCATCTTCATGATTTTTACAATTCTATTCATCAATTTTATAACCAATACCCTTTATTGTTTTAATATAGGGGATGGCTAGTTTTTTACGTAGGTTTTTAATATGTGTATCTATTATTCGTGTTTCTCCAAAATAATCGTATCCCCAAACTTTTTCTACGATATTTTCTCTTGTAAGTACTTTTCTCTCATTTTGAAATAGTAGTTGCAGAATTTCGAACTCTTTTGTCGTTAACAAAATTTCAACATCATTTACATATACTCTATATGCATCAACATCAATACGCACTTCTTTAAACACCAAATGATTATTTACATTTTTATCATAACTTCTTCTAAGTACAGCTTCGACTCGTCTAATTAAAACATGAAACGAAAAGGGTTTTGTAATATAATCATCAATCCCAAGATCGAACCCTTTCATTTGATCTTCCTCTTCTTCTAACGCAGTTAGCATAATAATTGGTATGTTTGACTGACTTCGAATCATTTTAGCAACTTCAAATCCATTAAGATTGGGCATCATTACATCTAGAAGAACTAAATCAAAGGATTGCTTATTAAATTGTGTCATACCCTCTAGTCCATCTGAAGCAACTACCACTGTATACTGTTGTGTCATTAAAAATTGTTTAATTAATTCCTGAATTTCTTGATCGTCCTCAACCACGAGGATATGATAGTTCTTCATAATATCACCCCTGGTAGTCATTATAGCCGTACTATCTGTAGTTTATGTGGAGATACAGTAGGAAACTTCATAAGACGTTTAACATATTAACTCCATTTTTCAAGATTGTGTATTCTTCGTAAAAAAGTATTATTCTCCATATTTCCTTTTTATGGAGAAATATTTATGCGCATAAAAAAACTTATCATATAGAAAACTGAACGATTAATATTTACGAAAAACTAATGTATAATAATGTAAAATGCATGTAGTTTTTTAAACTTTTTGAAAATATACTTTCGGAACTTTAATAAAAGGGAGAAAGGGAGATGAATTTAAATATAAAAGAAGCTAGCGAAATTCTAGAGCGTACGCCACAAACTTTGGAGTTTTTTTGCTAATTTAGTAAAGGCCTAAGGTGCGAACTAAGGATTATTTAAATTATGTGAGAAAGGTTGTGAAATTATTTGATGGGTTATAAAGCGATGCTGTTTGATTTAGATGATACGTTACTTGATAGAGATAAAGCAGTAGATAACCTGTTTTTATTAGTTTTAGAAAAGTGTTATAAGGATGTTAGTGATACAGTCAAAAACAATATGTTACAGAAATTTAAGGAGTACGATAAAAGGGAATATGGCATTAGTGATAAAACGATAGTTATAGAATCATTATTTGATGAATTCGCGCCGAAATATAGATTGCCGCGCAATTATATCCAAGATTTTTGGAATGAAAATTTCCCTAAATGTTTTTCAATTGACCAAAATACTATTCATTTCTTAAATCATATAAAGAAACACTTTAAAGTAGGAATAATAACAAATGGCTCAACTCAGAGGCAAAAGGCTAAAATAATTAATACGAATTTAAACAATTACTTTGATACAATCATTATTTCGGAAGAAGTGGGATTGAGTAAACCTGATAAACGTATATTCGAACTAGCATTAAGTAAGCTAAATGCACAGCCGGAAAATACCTTATTTGTTGGGGATGACTTAGAAAAGGATATTGCTGGTCCTCAAAATGCAAATATAAAAGGTGTGTGGTTTAACCCTCGGAAAATCAAGAATACTACCGAAATACAACCGTATGACGAGATTCATACTTTGGATAGTTTGTTAAGTTATGTTACTCCACAATATTTTTATAACAAGTAAAACCAATCTCGGTATTTAATAATTTCATTGACCGTATTAGTAATATAAATAATATATATGAAATAAAAAGAGGCTATTTTATTCACTGTATCTAATTTGAACTATGACTACTATGAAGAGCTGCAATACAAGTTTACTCTTACTGTGTAAGTATAAAAGGAGTGGGACTATGGAAATAAAGAAATTAGTTATCAATGGAATAAATATAGCGGTCATAAAAAACGATAAAGTATTAATTTCCGATGTTCAAACTGCATTGGATCTTATGGCAACAGTTCAATATGAGGTGGATGCGAAACATATTATCATCGACAAATCATTAATAAGCGAAAGTTTCTTTGACTTAAAAACACGACTTGCTGGTGATATTCTTCAAAAGTTTATAAACTACAGAGTAAAGATTGCTATCATTGGAGATTTCTCTATGTATATTAGTAAAAGTTTAAAGGACTTTATATATGAATGTAATAAAGGAAAAGACATTTTTTACTTAGCAACTGAACAGCAAGCAATTGAAAAACTAAGTACATTGAAGCTTTAATAATGCCCCAGTAAAATCTCTTTCTTTTTCACGTCGTTTATTATTTACAACATATAAGAACTGATGTTTGTGATAAACTAAGAGGTGAATAAAGGGGGGATTTTCTTGAATAAATTTAATAATGTAATCCAAAATTTAAACAATATAATTTACAAACCTAACGAATTAATAATTACGAATCTAAAAGAAGAACCGCAAAATGCAGAATATGCAGGTAGTTTATTTCACTTAAATAACAAGACTATCCGTTTTAGAGTATCAAAAATTACTCCTAATAAAATCGGGCAATTTGTTTCTTTTTGGGAAAAAGATGACAATATGCAAAATCAAGCATTTTCTTATGACGCTGCTCCTGACTTATTAGTTATCACTTGTATTGATGATAATAAACTAGGACAATTTATTTTCCCTAAAGAAATTCTTCTTAAAGAAAAAATATTGAAAACGCAAAGTCAAAAAGGGAAGATGGCTATGAGAGTTTATCCAATTTGGGATACTCCTGTTAGCAATCAAGCGAAAAAGAGCCAATTGTGGCAACTTCAATATTTTGTTGATTTAAGCGATCATAATAATTTACCTTTAGATAAACTATTAAATTTGTATTTGTAGTTTCTGTTCTTATGTAATATTGTGAGTGAGACTTTTTGTACCGGTACAGTTAAACGAAATGTACATTGTTTCAGTACCCCATCAAATATACAATCAGCATATACTATTTTAACTTATACATGTTAAGGGGTGCTGACTATGACAAGTCTACAACATAAGCTTTTTACAAGATTGAATCTTGCAAACCGTACTGAAGTGAACTTTGAAGAATTAAACACAATTCTCTTTGCATTTGCACACACTATACCATTTGAGAATTTAGATGTTATAGCACGTAATGCGAATACAATTACTATGGAAAACTTACAGAATAAAATTTTAAATACGTCCCGCGGCGGACTTTGTTATGAATTAAATACTCTTTTTTACTACTTTTTGCAAGATTGTGGTTATGATGTACAGCTTGCACTTGGTACCGTATATAAAAATGATATAAACATATGGGCACTTGAAAATGGACATATAACGATTATTTTAAATTATGATAACGTACGATACTTAATTGATGTAGGTATTGCATCTTTAGTACCACTAGTCCCTGTACCTTTTACTGGTGAGTCTGTTTCCTCTAAAAATGGTACGTATCGAGTGAAAAAACGAGAGACAAGTAAGGGAAATTACGTTCTAGAAAGAAAAGATACGAACGGAGAGTGGAAAGTTTGTCATGCATTTTATAATCGTATCATTGATGAGGCAGTAGTGAATGATGTTCAAAAAAGAGTAATAGAAGATGAGAAATCTATTTTCAATAAAGGACCAATTGCAGTTAAATTGACGGTCTCTGGCCATGTCTCTTTAACGAATACGAGTTTAACTGAAATGATTCATGGGGAAAAAATGAAACGAGTAATTACAGAAGATCAATATAGAGAGCTATTAAATACTTTATTTGCTATTGAGTTGTGATGAAACAAATAGCTAGCCGGTTCTTACGCAGAATCGGCTATTTTTATTAACTTTAATTTGAAACTAACTATTAAAGTTTGATTTTCTAATTAGATATAATACACTAGAACAGTATGAAAAATTATAAACAATGAATTTTGAATGTAAAGGAAGATTTTTATGTCAATTATTGATAAATTGAAACTGAATAAGTATACAAATATGGTCGTAATTAATGAACCTAGTGATTATGATATTTTTACAGGGAAAGAAACTGCATTTTCAAAAGAACACGATGCCATTTTTGTTTTTGTAGAAACACTTGATGAAATGGTGAAACAAACGAATTATATTATTAGTAATGAAGAATTACTAATTGAAAAAGGCTACATATTCTTCGCGTATCCGAAAAAAGGGAATTCTCGTTACAGTACGTTTATTCACCGTGATGAGATGTTTCCTGCATTAAGCGTTGGCGAAGATGGGTATGTAGGACAGAGTGATATTAAATTTGCACGAATGGTTAGTATGGACGACGTCTTTACTGTTGTAGGTTTAAAGCGTGAAAAGAAAAAAGAGAAGAAAACGCCTGCTATGAGTCAATGTGTTGCCGATTATGCAGATCGTATTAAAGATGTAGAAGCCCTACTGGCTAATCATCCAAATGAACTTAAATTTTATCAAAGTTTAACACCTGGATATCAAAAAGATTGGGCTCGTAATTTATTTTCTGTAAAACAAGAAAAAACACGTGATAAACGTCTGGAGAAAATGATTGAAATCCTTTCACAAGGTTATAAAACAATTGAATTATTCCGTAAGAAGAAAAAATAACGATAAGGAAAGTCACAATGATGCAACAATTAATTACACTTAGCACATTGAAAAAAGAATTCCTTTCAGTATACTAAAGTATGTTCTTATATTTAAATAATTAGCAAAAGAGAAAAGGTGTTTGAAATGAAATCGTATATTGTAGTTGGAGCTGGTATTTTAGGAGCATCTACTGCTTATCATCTTGCTAAAGCAGGTGCGAATGTTACTATCGTTGATCGCCAACAATTAGGTCAAGCAACTGATGCAGCAGCAGGTATTGTATGTCCTTGGCTTTCACAGCGTCGTAATAAAGCATGGTATAAAATCGTTAAAGGCGGTGCACGTTACTATTCTTCGTTAATTCAACAATTAGAAGAAGACGGTGAAACAGATACAGGTTACAACCGTGTAGGTGCAATTAGTTTACATACTGACGAGAAAAAACTAGATCAAATGGAAGAGCGAGCTTATAAACGACGTGAAGATGCACCAGAGATTGGTGAAATCACTCGCTTATCAGCTGAAGAAACGAAAAAATTATTCCCAGCATTATCAGAAGAATATAGTTCTGTTCATATTAGTGGTGCTGCACGAGTAAATGGCAGATTATTACGTAACGCATTAATAAGTGCTGCGAAAAAACATGGTGCTACTTTTATAAAAGGAGATGCTGTATTAGTTCATGAGAGTAATCATATTACTGGAGTTACAGTAAACGATGAAACAATTGTAGCAGAAAAGGTCATTGTAACTGCAGGTGCATGGGCGAATGAACTCTTGAATCCATTAGGAATTAATTTCTTAGTTACATTCCAAAAAGGACAAATTGTTCATTTACAAATTGAAAATACAGCAACGGAAAATATGCCGGTTGTTATGCCGCCAAACGATCAATACATTTTAACATTTGACAATGGTCACGTCGTAATTGGTGCAACACATGAGAATGACACTGGTTTCGATCACCGTGTAACAGCAGGTGGTTTACATGAAGTATTCCATAAAGCATTAACAGTTGCGCCTGGTTTAGAAGATAGCACTATGCTTGAAACGAGAGTTGGATTTAGACCATTTACTCCAGGATTCTTACCTGTTATCGGACCATTGCCTAACTTTGAAGGCATTCTCGTTGCAAACGGATTAGGTGCTTCTGGTTTAACTGCCGGTCCATATTTAGGATCAGAACTTGCTAAATTAGCACTCGGCCAAACAATTGAATTAGATTTAAACGATTATGACGTTGCTGGTGCAATTGAATAACAAAAAAGATTAGGAGCGTTTCCTAATCTTTTTTATTTATAGCTACTACTTTAATTGCCTTAATAACCTTTTGTTTAGTTCCCACAACGCTGTTTTGTTACTATCCCATTTTAAAAGCGTTACTGCTTCCTCAAAGGATAACCATTTATAATTAGAGTGTTCTTTGGATAATGAAATGTCTTTTGTAGGAACTTTAACTCCAAAGGAAAATTCTTTTATTACATAAACATCTTCTCCCCAAAGAAATTTCCCAACTACATCCTCTACAGGTAGTGAAGACACAGAATCTAATTTAATATAGGGATATTCTCTTAAAATACCAGCCTCTTCAAATGACTCTCGTTTTGCTGATTCAATAGGAGACTCATCATCTTCTCCACCACCAGCAATTCCTTGCCAATAACCATGATCACTTCGATTAAAAATAGCATATTGAATAGAATCATCAGTTATTATATAAGGAAATATTAATACTTGATATGATGCTCTCATTGCATAACCCCTCCCGAAAAAAAGCTTTAAATAAATATGAATAATTGTTAATTATTATATGGAGTGGGTGTTCTTTTGAATATAAATACTACGGATAAAATAAAGATTACGGCCTTTAAACTGCCCCAATACGGATAAACAGCATGATCTGTTAAACTAGTATATTGAAAGATATTCTCTAAACCGAAAATCCCTATCATAACCGCTAAAAGGAATGTAACTGATCCATAAATCCCATTACGATAGAGGGTAAATAAATATAGAGCACATATTAGTGGTACGATGATTTGTAGAAAGATTGCCATGGATTGTCCCCCTAATTTATATTTTATACTTATATCATACCAAAAAATGTAATAAAAAGGGATGTAAGTTAATTGATGCTAAGTGGAAAGCAGACTTGTACGAACAGGAATATCACGCTTTCACGTCTATAGTTTTGATACTAATTGAACTACTCTAATCATATTCTTCTATTAAAAAGAATAAAAAGGGGTGTACAGTTAATTGACAAATGTTAAGGTTCGTTTACGGCCCATCGTTCATAACTTAAATTTACCAACTGTAATAAAAACAGCTATACTTCCAGGTGAATCGACCGAAAGGCTATTTATCGCAACTCAATTAGGAGAGGTTTTTTACATAGGAGACGGAGCTATAAAGACATTTTTAAATATTCGTCACCGAATTATTAAATTAGGCACATTTGAAGAAGGTGTTGCAAGTAGCGGTTATGATGAACGCGGATTGCTGGGATTAGCGTTTCATCCGCAATTAAATCATAATGGTTTATTTTATCTTCATTATTCAATGGTTGGGACTCAAGGACCAGGTGCACTTTCAGAACAATTTAAACCGAATCCGTGTGACCTGAAAACTTTAAACTTAAAGTGGATTAATAGAGATACTCAATATGATCATATTGATACAATTGAAGAATGGATTTTACAATCAAACGGTCAACCTCAAAAGCGACGAACATTACTGAATATAAAACGGCCATTTTTTAATCATAATGGAGTAAATAGCTTAAACTTTTCACCTGAGACTGGAAAACTGATTTTTACAAATGGAGATGGCGGTTCAGGCTATGATCCATTTAATTTAAGTCAGGATGATTTAGAAATAGCGGGTAAAATAATTGAAATCGATGTAAGTAAAAATACGTCCATAAACAATCCTCCAGTAGTTACACGCTTTAATGAACTACCTTTATCTATACAAGAAACACTTACGGTAATTGCAAAAGGCGTTCGTAATATAACAGGTATTTCATTTCAAAGATTTTATAATCAATATATCAAATATGCCGGAAATGTCGGACAGGATATTGTAGAATCTATTTTTTCTTTTGTTCAATATAAACCAATACCAGTTACCGAACTTGTTCAAAACCATTTAATGAGAGATGCTCCCAATCAATATGGATTTATTAATTTTGGTTGGAGAGGGTGGGAAGGAGAATTACCTACTTCTTTTATAAGGCACTGTTCTGAGAATCCTACTTTAGATGAGAGAACAATGGCTTATTATAATGAAACAATAGAAACATCCGCAAAGCGAACTCAACCTCTAATCAGTTATTTTCATAAAGATTCTAGACCAAATAAATTCGGAGGAACTTCACTTACAGGAGTCCAGCCATATATGGGAACTGCAATACCTAATTTAACGGGTAGTATCGTGTTTACTGAACTTGCTAAGAAAGAAAAATTTCAGTCTCCAGTAAAGGGTGCGTTAGCTTATTCTAGAGCTGGTATAGACGGGACACGTAATGATTTTCAAGTTATTGAAACTAATTATGATTTTGGTGAGCAAGCAGCTTATTTTATGAGTTTAGGAACAAACTTAGATCAAACTAGATTATATTTAGGAGTTTACGGTTCTATGAAAGTAACTGATTTTAACAAAGGTACTATTTTTGAAGTCGTTCCTTAATATGTTAAAAACTCTCAGATTCATTCTTAATACAATTATTATCTATTGTTTACTTGAAGAAGGTAACAAATAAACAAAAAGTGCATGAATAAAAATAGAAAGTGATAAATTATATATCTTTAGGGGGATTTTGATGAATCACTTTAGAAACTATTGGTATCAACCGATGATCGCGCATGATACGAATTTTGTTCATAAAAGAAAGATGACGCCAGCAAAGGGGTTAGTCATTACAGCGTTATTCGGTTCACTTGCTGCTATTTTTCAATCAGCGGGGAACTTAATCCCTGGTATTGGCTTATTTATTAGCCCTTTTGCTACGTTACCGATTTTTTTAGCTATTTGTTATTCTATTCGCGAGGGAATACTTTCTTATATTCTTACTATTCTCCTAATATTTATTATTGAGCCAAGTGAATTAATTGTCTTTCCTTTTACTACAGGTTTATTAGGTATAGCGTTAGGAGTATCCTTTATACAATTCAAGAGGAGGATTTTGGTGGTTTCCTTTTCAGCGATATGTTTACTTATAGGAATTATGATCGTTCTTGATGTCTTTCGATTTCCTGTATTAGGTCCTACTGTTCATACAACTATGGACATAAAAATTATTTTATCGATATTTATAATGAGCTTTCTATATTGTTGGTTATATGCAGGCCTTTGTAGAATAATGTTAAATAGAGTATATAAAGTATTGTCTTAATAATTTCATATATATTTTCAAAGATTGGAGATTTAAGTCGTGTATAACGTTGAAATAAGAAGGCCAAATTCGCATGATTTAGATGAACTTAATTTGTTTTTTCGTCTTGTTATTACTCATACATTTAAAAATGAAGGGTTATCAAAATTATTGGATGACATAGAAAATGAAATACATACGAAAAAGCAGTATTTGAAAAATGATTTGGAGAGTAAGGGAGAAAGTCGTTACTTTTTATTAGCAATTGATACAAGTTACGATAAAATCATAGGAACAATTGAAATCGGTCCAGCAAGTACATTGATTCATAGTTGTACAGGCGGTGTTCTTAAAGATTTATATGAAATAGGAACAGTATTTGTACTACCTGAATATCAACGAAAGGGCATAGGCAATGTATTACTAAATGCAATGTATATTACATTACTTAGCAGAGGAATAACAGAATACTGTTTAGATAGTGGATACAAAAAAGCGCAAAGTATATGGACAAAGAAGTTTGGAGAGCCTAGTTATGTACTGAAGGATTATTGGGGAGAATCAAGTGATCATATGATTTGGAAGATGAGTTTACATGATACTCCTATAATATTTGAATTATAAAATGAAATATGCCTCTGAACGTAGCTTTTCTTACATATGTATGCTATTATTTATCTTTATAATAAAAGAGGACGTGAATGAACTTGATTAAAATTAATATTCCTGAAGCTAATGTTTCAATTACTGAACGTAAACAAGTTTTTAAAGGAGACGAGCCAATAATCACTCCAATTAATGGTTTTATCGATTTCCACTTGTTCCCTAGAGATAAAGGCGGCATTTTTATGTTTTACAATATTAATGACGAACTTCTTTTCGTAGGTAAAGCTCGTAAAATTAGACAACGTATTAAGAAGCATTTTGAAGACAATGTTTCACCAATTAAAAATCACCGTGATGAAGTATACCGCATTGATGCATGTATCGTAGAAGATCCAACAGAAAGAGAAATTTACGAAACATACATTATTAATGAATATAAAGCAAAATATAACGTTGATAAAGTGTTCTATAAATAAGTAACAAAAAAACAATCCTAGCACATATACTAGGATTGTTTTTTTATTGTTTCATTCTTCATTTCTTTCTCCTTTTTTAAAATGATTAGCAGCAATTAAACAGAAAAGCCCTATAAATAAAATTATGATTCCAAGTGTTTTATGTTTCCCTTCAAAAAAAGGAATATCTGAAATAACATTTGTCATACATAACCCCACAAACACAAAGATTGGTCCTATCCAAAGTAATACATTGCCGAATTTCGTATGTTGCCACATAGTAACCCTCCTGATCTCTTTTTACATATATATCCATAAAATGAAAGTAAATTCATAGAGAAATATAGTTTTTTTCATATCGAAAATTTAACCTTCATATATTGGTACAAGCAAACGAGAAAGGGGACTATCATGAATTGGTTAGAAGCTTTTATTTTAGGAATCATACAAGGTTTAACAGAGTTTTTACCGATAAGTAGTACAGGTCATCTTTATTTAGGAAGGCATTTGTTTCAATTAGATGAAGCCGGATTGTTTTTAGATACGATGCTGCATATTGGGACTTTGCTTGCGGTGTTTATTTATTACAAAAAAGAATTTATATATTTAATTAAAAATCCATTTTCAAAACTAATGCTATTACTTATTGTCGGAACGATACCTGCAGTTGTAATTGGATTGTTATTTAAAGACTTTTTTGAGGATATTTCAAAAACAGGTATTACGATTGGTTGGGAGTTTTTAGTGACAGGTTTATTTCTATATATGGCCGATAAACAAAAAAATGGTCGTAAAAAAATGGATGACATTACATATAAAGATGCATTAATTATCGGTTCTTTTCAAGCAGCTGCTATTTTTCCCGCAATTTCTCGTTCTGGAATGACAATCGTCGCTGCATTATGGAGGAAGTTAGACCGTGAAACTGCTGCTTACTTTTCTTTCTTGTTATCTACTCCAGCCATTGTCGGAGCTATCATTTTGCAATTAGCAGATGTTTATCATGGGAAAGCAGAATCTATTTCCAGTACATCTTTAATTGTCGGAACGTTATCAGCAGCATTTTTCGGTTACATAGCTGTTTCATGGATGATTCAATACTTAAAACGTCACTCCTTAAAAGTATTCGCGTATTACGTATGGGGATTAGGCATTTTAATTTTAACGTTGCAATATACTAACGTGTTTTAATGTAGTAACTATTCGTTTAGATCCTGTTTCATTCATACAAGGCAGGGTCTTTTTTCATTAAGGAGGAAAATATGTTTAATAAGGCTATTGTGATTGGCGGAAGTATCGCAGGGAAACTCGCAGCAAAAGCATTATCAACTACTTTTAAAGAAGTAATCATTATAGAAGCTGGTGAAAGATGGGATGGAAAAGCTTCGAGAAAAAGAGTTCCGCAAAGTAGTCATCCCCATGTGTTATTAAAGGGTGGAGAAAAAGCAATTGAGGAATTGTTTCCTGCTATCACTAATGAACTAATTGAAGCAGGTAGTATCGTAAATAACTTTACTCGTGATATAAAATGGCATCAATTTGGTTTATGGAAACAGCAATTCATAGGAAAAGTACAAATGGTACAACAAAGTAGGTTTTTGCTTGAATGGCATATCCAAAAACGACTTGATGATGTTTCAAATGTTACCACTAAATATCGAACATTGGTTGAAGGGTTATTAGTAGATAGAAAACTCAACAAAGTATGTGGGGTAAAAGCTAAATGTTTAGAAACTAGCTCGCAGGAAGAAATCCAAGCAGATATTGTCGTTGATGCGAGTGGATTTGGTTCAAAAAGTATAGCGTGGTTACGCGAAAACAATATCGAAGTGCAAGAAGAGAAAGTGCGTATTGATTTATTTTACGCAACTAGAATGTTTAAACTCAAAGAAAATGAAAAATTAGACTGCTGTAATATACTAATGTCTCCAAGTTTCCCTGACAATCCGTACGGTGTTCTAATTCAAACGATTGAGGATCATCGTTATTTTGTTACTTTCAGCGGGTACGCAAATGAGAAAGCACCACAAACTGATGAAGAATTTTATAATTTTGCTGTAAACCTATCAATCTCTACTGTTACAGATTTTCTAAATAAAGCTGAGGCAATTTCAGATATCAAAACGTACAAAATTCCTTTTCAAGTACGGCGGCGATTTGATTTAGTGAATGATCTACCCGAAAGATTGTTAGTAGTTGGGGATGCACATTGTCGTTTTGATCCTGTTTTCGGGCAAGGTGTTTCAGTTGCTGCTATGGAAGCTCACCAATTGCAGTTACTTTTACATAGAAAACCAAAGCTTGATAAAGCATTTACACAGCATTTTTATAAAGAGACCGATCATATCATACAAACTCCTTGGGAAATGACTACAACGGAAATATCACGTCATCCTCAGCTAAAAAGAGAATTAACGATAAAGCAAAAATTCCAGCTATGGTATACGAAACAAATATATCAACTCTCTGCAACTGACTCTGACGTATATATTCGATTAGTAAGAGTGATGAATTTAATTCGTAGTCCATTGCACCTATTTCATCCAAAAGTACTACTTGCTGTGTTACTGAAGCGAAAGAAATAGAAGGAAAATAGTTGATTAAAAAAGAATATATAACAGTTAGTAGATATAGAAGGAGTAGTTGAGATGAAAATATACATAGAACAATTAATGAAACACGATGCTAAAGATTTATTTACGTTTGAACTTACGAATAAATCTTTTTTTGAAACAATGGTACCAAATCGTGGCTCGCAATATTTTGATTTTGAATATTTTCAAAAACTACTAGACGATTTATTAATAGAACAAGCAGATGGAGATTCTTATTTTTATTTAATTCGTAATGAAGAAAAAGAAATTGTAGGACGAATAAATTTAGTAGATATAGATACGGAATCCCGAAGCAGTTCGTTAGGGTATCGAGTCGGAGAAAAGTTTACTAAAAAAGGAGTTGCATCAGCAGCTGTAAAGTTAGTTTTAGATGTGGCGAAAAATAATGAAATTAATGAGGTGCATGCGAAAACAACTACTAATAATCTCGCATCACAAGTTGTACTAGAAAAAAATGGATTTTCTTCTTATCCAAACGAAGCAGATACAAATTCTGTAGAATTAAACGGGGCACATGTGAAGTTTGTACATTATATATGGAGAAATACTTCGCGCTTATAATAAGGGGGACTTATGCATGAATGATTTACGTTATCCAATTGGGCAATTTACATACAAACGTCCTATAACTGAAGAAATGATTGATACATGGATTCAAGAAATTGAAGATTTACCTAATGAACTAACAAAGGCAATTAAAGATTTAGATCAGAAGCAGTTAGACACTCCGTATCGAGTTGGTGGATGGACAGTTCGTCAAGTAGTCCATCACGTTGTTGATAGTCATATGAATAGCTACATACGTTTTAAATTAGCACTAACAGAAAAGAATCCAACGATTAAACCATATAAAGAAGAGAAGTGGGCAGAACTACCTGATTCTAAATTACCAGTAGATGTTTCACTAGTGATGTTAGAGTCTTTGCATAAAAGATGGGTGAACCTTTTATATTCTCTAGAACTGGAAGATTTAGAAAAGACATTTAACCATCCAGATACAGGTGAAACAAAACTTGCTGCCGCAATTGGACTATATGCATGGCACGGACGTCATCATACAGCTCATATAACTTCATTAAGAAATCGACTAAATTGGTAACATGGAAATTACATTAGAGAAGGCGATAGAAAATGATGCAGCAGTTTTATTCCAAATGCAAAAAGACTCATTTAACCCTTTATTAAATAAATATAAAGACTATAATACAAATCCAGCAAATGAATCTATTGAAAAAACTATTTTAAAGATAAATAATACTAGCAGTAACTTTTATAAGATGATAATAGATTCGAGCCTTGTTGGAGCGATATGTATATCTCAAAAAGAAATACCATTTAAATTTTGGATTAGTCCAATGTTCATTCATCCAAACTATCAAGGGAAAGGAATCGCTCAGAAGGTACTTATTTTAATTGAAGAGATGTTTCCAGAAGCACAGAGCTTTGAACTTGCTACAATTTTAGAAGAAGAAAGAAATTGTTTTCTATATGAAAAAATGGGTTATAAAAGAACAGAAGTAATAAAGAAATTAAATGATAAAACCACACTTATTTATTACAAAAAAGAAAGGTAAAGCATTTGAAACACGCTTTACCTTTTTCTGTTATTAGAGATTAAATATACAAAATTAATGCATGTTCTTCCAAAATACTCGGGTTAGTAATTTCAGAAATGAATAAACATACAAAAAGACGTTATTTTGTCGTATATGTTACTAACGCTTTTTGAATGCTTAAAACACTATCGTCACCTTTAAATTCTTTCGTAATTGGCGTACTCAAACTAGATACCCAAATCTTAAGCTCAGCATCTAAATCAAAATGTCCAGCTGTTTCAATGCTGAATTGTGTAATGCTTTTATAAGGAATAGAATGATACTCTGTTTTTTTACCAGATATCCCTTGTTTATCTACTAAAATAAGACGACGGTTTGTAAATACGATTAAATCACGAATTAATTTATAAGCATGCTCAACTTTCTCATCGTCTAGCATAATCTTTTCTAAATCACGTTCTACACTTTCTGTACTCGCATTTGATGCATTTCCTAAAATACCGCTAAATAAACCCATATGAAATTCCTCCTCCATTATTTATGGATAGTGTTACTTATATTGTACCATGCAATTTACTAAGAGGTTATGACATTACTTTAGTAGTTTCTGGTTATAGTTGCAATTCTTTTATATAACCTCATCTTAAAATCTTGTGCTAACATGTAAGTAAGAAAAAAGAAGCAGAGGGATATAGCATGAATAATATCGGTTTAGTGTTAGAGGGCGGAGGAATGAAAGGATTATATACTGCGGGCGTACTCGAATATTTTATGGAAAAGAACTTATATTTTCCTTATGTAGTTGGCGTATCCGCTGGAGCATGTATGGGAGCCACTTATTTATCACGCCAAAAAGGAAGAAATAAAAAAGTAAATACAGAGCTCGTGTCAGATCATCGTTATATATCTTATCGGAATTTGATTCGAAAACGTGAATTATTTGGAATGGATTTTTTATTTGATGAAGTGCCTAATAAAATTGTGCCATTTGATTTTCAAACATTCTTAAACTCAAATGAACAGTTTGTTATAGGAACGACGGATTGTAATTCAGGAAAAGCAGTGTATTACAATAAAATAGAACACGGAAATGATATTTTAAAAATCATTCGTGCATCAAGCTCTGTCCCATTTATAGCACCTGCTGTAGATTATGATAATCGAAAATTACTAGATGGAGGGATTATAGATCCTATACCGGTTTTAAAAGCACAAACGGATGGTTATCAAAAGAACGTTGTTATTATGACAAAGCCAGAAGGATATGAGAAACAGCGAAATAAACTATCTGGACTAGCTAAAATTTTATATAGAAAATATCCGAATATCGCAGAGTCTTTAGTAGAACATTATCGTTTTTATAATGAGACGATATCTTTTATGAATCATATAGAACAAAAAGACAACTTTTATGTCATTCAACCTAGCGTACAGCTTCCTATAAGCGGAATAGAAAGAAATAAAGAAAAACTTGTCAATCTATATAATCTTGGCTATACAGATGCCCAATATCATTATGAAAAATTATTAACTTGGATCGAGAAGTAAAGGGGTGGAAAATTGCTATTAGGTAAAAAGATTATTTTTAATGAATTACAGAAAATGCATAGTCCACTGCAAAAACCATTTCCGTATCGTGCTATAGGAAAATTGCAGCGAGATTTAAAAAGTAAATTTACCGAAGATGACTATATAAATGCTGATTTTAATCATTATTGGATGCATACAGCAGGCACTTTAAGTTCTGTACTAAATGGAAACGAACAGAACATTACGTATCAGCAAGTAAAGTGGCTAAGGAAATCGTTTTTTGAATGGTTTCCACAATATTGTTTTCTAGAAACAGAAATTGTGAAGTATCCCGTTTTGTATAGAGATTTCATGAATTATGAGAAGACCCGAAAACTATTATTATATTATCTTACTGAATAAAAATTAAAACGTACAAGTTATGCTGCTTGTGCGTTTTTTGTTCATAAAAAAGACAATATTTATACCTTGTTTCTATAGGGATTTTAATGTGCAGAAAGAAGTATTTATAGAATGAAGTAAAGGAGGGAGGAGAGGCGTTTAGCGATTGTTTTCCTTTAATGCATATTCCAACTCGAATATCGTTAGTTATTTATGTTAAAATATTTCGAGTAAAATTAAGTGCTTATTTTATCAATAATAAAACGAGAAGGGACAACATTAAAATGGAAAACATATCGAATATAGATAAATTGGAATCAATCAAATCTTTACAATCGACAATCCGTAAACTTGAAAACGCATTATCACAGATGACTGAAAAAGGTGTAAATACTACATTAGTAAAAAAACGACTTAAAGCAGTTTGCGTAGGTTTAGCAGTGCTAGAAAACGTTTGGAATCAAGAAAGTCTCCAGTATAGTCAAGAAGAGTTAGCAGAAGCTCGTAATGTCCTTGCTGGTTTACTTCCATCAATAGAGAGGGCCTATGATAAGTCTAAAGTTGGAAGTCCTCAAAGAACAATTTTGACAAGACGGATAAAAGCTTTAGAACTTTCTATTCAGGCAATTGATAAACTTTCTAATAAATAACTCATCTAAATACATAACATCCTAATCCTAAATTTTATAAAAGTAATCTAGTGAAAAGAAATACAAAGGAGGAAGATGGGTGACTTCAATAATTAGTCCTAAGTTAGAGGAGCTTAATAATCAATTAAAGAATGGAAACGAGCAAGCTTTTTATACTTTTTTACATGAAATAAAGTCGAATAATACGCCACTAATAGAACAATGTCCTCTAGATAGTCAGTATAGGCTTATAACGTATATTTGGTTAGGGGATCAAAAAACTGAAAACGTTTATGTATTCGGCAGTTTTCCTGGTTGGGATCTATCTGTAAATCAATTAAAACGATTGTTACAGACAGATATTTGGTATGCGACGTTTAGGACGGATAAGAGTTTTATTTCAACGTACTATTTTTCAGTAAACGATGTTTTCGAAAATGATTGGATAAAGCGTAGTAAACAGTACGAACTAGACCAATTTAATAGAAATACATTTGGAGAAGGTGCCAATAAAGCGTCTGTGTTAAACATAGGCATGGAAGTGCAGTATAGTAGTCGTTTTCCTTCAAACCATTATCCATCTGGCAGAATTGAAACATATTCTTTTCATAGTTCGATTTTAAATAACACACGTAAAATTCATATTTATACGCCTCATGATTATTCTCACACTTCACATCTTCAAGAAATTCTCATTGTATTTGAAGGAAATTCATTCATTAATAACCTTTCAATCGCAAGAACACTCAATTATTTAATTTACGAAAAAGTAATCCCATCTTGTATTGCTGTTGCAATAGATCCTGTTGATCGGCTAGAAGAGCTAACTTATAACGATAAAATGAATGCATTTTTAACAGAGGAATTACTTCCATGGATTCAGGCGAAGTATCGTGTGCATCAAGAAGCGAAACATACAACAATTGCTGGGTTCAGTCTTGGTGTCTTAGCAGCTTGTTATGCAGCGCTTCAAAATCCACACATTTTCGGGAACGTGTTGTCAATGTCCGGATCCGTTCATTGGAAAAAAGATGGTTATGAAAATAAAATTCCTTGGATTGAAAATAAAATTTCAACTATAGATTCAAATGCAACGCAACCTCATTTTTATATAACAGACGGAGAAATTGAAAACGAACCTCTTTTAACGGCTAATAGACGCCTATATAAAGCTTTAAAAGAAAATAGATACCAAATTACTTATGAAGAGTTCCAAGGCGGTCATGACGGCATTTGGTGGCGAGAGAAGTTATTTGACGGGTTGAAAGCTTTAAAACTTACCAAAAACACACTATAAAATAAAAAGGAGAGAGAATCTATGAATCAAGAAGAACTAGATAAAAAACTAAAAAAACAAGAGATATTAGTAAAAGATGAGAAAGTTTGGTCCTATACGTATGAGGATCATATTAGTTCTATCGTTAAAGAAGCAGAAAAGAAAGGGTCTTTTGACAATATGCCTGGTAAAGGGAAACCTCTAAATCTAGATAAAGACCTTTCGTACAATCCTGAAAAGCAACTTTATAGAACGTTAAAGAATAATCATGTTTTACCTAGGTGGATTGAGCTTTCAAAGGAAATTGATGATTTAAAAGAAAGGCTAAAAGAAAATACAAATACTGCAGAAGCAGCGGATTTCATTCGAACTATTAATAAAAAGGTTTTAGAACATAACTTACTTTGTCCACCAAGTGCGCAAAAAACGAGGGTGAAAACGGACTTTTAACAATTTTCAATGAAGCTATCTCATGCTATATAATTAAGCAAGGCATTTTTAATTCATTATTAAAGGGAGGCAAATGTGATGAAGAATACGTATCAACTTCAAATTCCGAAAGAACTAGAGCAGTATCGTAGTATTTTAGAAGAAAGTGTGAAACCGTATATTAAAGTGTCTGGAACATTAGCAGAGACAACGCTTTTTGAGAGTAAGTTTGGTGGTTATCCGTATTTACCTATAGATCAAGAGCACCCTAAAGATTCAAATGGACAACCTATGATGTTACTTGCACAGCTAAACTTTGAAGAAATGCCGCATGTTGAATATATGCCTCAACAGGGAATGTTACAATTTTTCGTAAGTGCTGATGATGAGCTTTACGGAGCAGATTTTGACCATCCAACAACCCAAAAAGACTTTCGAATTATTTATCATTCTACAATTATAGAAGATTTAAATAATGTTATTACTGATTTTAGTTATTTAAACACATTAGAATTAGAGAACTTTATCATACCCGAAGCAGCAAAATTAAAGTTTGAATTAGGTTATCAACCAGTAACACCAAGGGATTATCGATTTGAAAAGATGTTTAGCGAGGAAATTGATTGGGAAGAAATTGTTGATGAAGAAAATAATACAGAATTAGGCGAACTGTATGATGATTTATGTAAAGATCAAGGGCATAAAATTGGTGGTTATCCATTTTTCACACAGACAGATCCAAGAGAATGGGAAGAAAAATACCAACAACATGATATATTATTACTACAAATCGATACAGACGATTCATTAAATATTATGTGGGGAGATTCTGGTGTTGCTAATTTCTTTATAAAGAAAGACGATCTGTTAAATCTAGATTTTTCCAATGTTATTTATAATTGGGATTGTTATTAAAAATTTATAAATGAAATACTAGCAAGCTAAAAAATCTTCCTGAAGGTGAGGGAGATTTTTTTATGTTAAAAATGAACGTTATGTTAACTAGAATATAGAACAATGAATGTAATGAAAGTCAAGCGTAAAAAACATAAATAGCTACAAATAAAGTAAAGTTATCAAATGTGTGCAAATAGCAATAAATTCATTAAGTAAAACATAAAATAAAATTATTATTTTCTTTTATGTATAGAAATAATTTTTCTGTATAAAAATTATTTGCCGCTCAAAAATATTTTTGATTCGTTAAATCTAAAGCGATTATTGATTAAAATCTGCTGTGATGGATTTATAACAAAAAAACGATAAAAACTGTAGAAATTCGTTTAGATAAGATTTTATGTGAATCTCACTAAAAATCTCCGTTTCGTCTCATTAAGTATAGTTTACTTGGTTTTTGATACCTGATATCACTTTGTTTCTATAACTACCTATAATATATATTATGTTAACTGGATAAAAATAATAAACTTATTATATGTTAGTTGATTCTTGTTAGGTTCCCCTTTTCACGGGATTCATTCTGTGTGAGTGATTATGTAATTGTTGTAGTTTAATAAGTTGTTACTGATAATGTCTCTAGATATAAATGATATGTAAGACAATAAAAGATACAATTCGTTTAATGCATTCATTTTAAACGAATTGTATTGATATGATTACGAATAAGTTTTTAAAATTAGTTTGCTACAGCAATTGCTTCGATTTCAATTAATAAGTTATCATTAATTAACTTTCTAACTTCTACAGCCGAACTTGCTGGTGGATTTTTAGTATTTATGTATTGATCTCGTATATCTCTAACAATGGCCATTTGAGAAATATCTGTTAAGAAAAATGTTAATTTTACTACATCATTAAATTGTAATTCCGAAGTTTCTAATGCACTTTTAATATTTTCGAATACTGGCCGTGTTTGTATGGCTAAATTGCCAACGCCAACTATTTGCCCATCGGTATTGATTGCTACTTGTCCAGATATGTAAATTGTTCGTTTTGCGTTACTAATTTTGACTACATGTGAGTATCCGAAAGTTGGTGGCATTGTTTCTGGATTGATAAATTTCTTTTGCAAGATCCTTCTCTCCTTTAAATATCTTATTTTCTTTATATTAGATTTTAATTTAGATTATTATCTATTTACTAATAATCCTTCGCATATTTAGCTGCTGCATACGTGAAATTATATAAATAAGTCATTATTATTTAAATTTCGTTAAAATACGTTTGTATTAGATTTAATAGATTATGTATGGTTGATTTTTTTGAGTATTAGTTTTAATTACACCTTTTGTTATTAATTCTTCTGTTACTTTTGTATAGAAAAAATGATACCACCAGATAAAATACTCTTCATAAGTTATTTCATGTGAGTACCTACTGCTAACAAAGTATTCTTTTAAAGGTGTATCGTTTTCTTTAAATAATAAGACTAAATCTTCAATGATTGTATTTGCAATTTCGTTGAGAATTGGTAAGTCTTCTGTTTTAAACACTGGAATAACAGGTTTTGAATTTTGATAAAAACCTAATTTTTCGTATAGTACATCTAAACTATTGTCTACTTGTCTATCTGCTGCTACGAAATTCTTCACTAATTGCTTTTTCATATAATTAATATCAGTATTAGTATTTCGAAAATGTTCTTCAAATGTTTTGTTATTTGCTGTTATTAAATTTAATGTTGAATAGCGAGCATTTCCATAAAGACCAATTTGAAATTCTTCTAAATCTAAATACGTATTACCATACATCCCGAACGCCTCTATATCTGTTTGTTCTTGTTCTGGAATTGAATAATAGTATCTATTCTTATTTCTTAGAGGTCGTTCCTTTTTTAAATAGTTTTTCTCAATGTTATTTATTTGTCCAAAATCTAATAACACACCGCTATATAGTAATAGACTATACGATTCTTTAGATAAATGATTAAATGTCTCTATTTTTTTAGAAATAGCATCAATTTGATTTAAATAATGTTCAATGATTTTAAGTGTAGGTTTAATTAGAGGTTCACATAGGTTATACAGCTCTTTTCCTTCATTAGCTGTTATAACCATACATGTTGGATAATAACTCTCTCCTATCTGTTTCAACAAACCTTCTAGTTCTAATGCATATATATGTTTTTCGAATTCTTCGTTCGTCCAATTTAGTTTCGTTTTTATTGTCTTTGACTCAATGTCAAGATGAAGCATTACAAGTAAGAATTGAAGCTTTGTTCCACTTATTTTTAAAGTTGGATAATTGTCACCTGACGAAATCATTTTTGACTCATAAGATGTTTGAAGTATATTCTCTGAAATATAATTGGCGAACATTATAAAGCCCCTCCTTTTTTAGTAAATTAATTGTAAAATCTGTGTATGTACTATGTTCCATAAATAAAAATAAGAATCCTTTAATAATTTCAACTAAAAAACCTTAGTATGGCTATGTTAATGCCTATACTAAGGTCATCTAGAATTTTAAAGTTAGTTATTGGTAGTTGGATTTATCAAAATTAATTCTTTCATAGTCTTTTTTAAATTGCTTATCATTTTTTAACCAACTTTTAAAAGTTGGTTCCTTTATTTCTAAAATGGAACAAGTTTTAGCGATACATTCATTTTTCATATATTCCTTAAGGAAATTTTGTTTTCTCTGCTTAACAGCAGCTTGAGTTCTTTTTAGTTTTCGATCTTTTAATTGATCTAGACTTAGACTTTCTTTCTGAAATTCTTCATATTTTCTATGCAAATAAATATTTTTGTCTTTATAAATCCACTTTGAAAATAGTTGTATTGGTTTTCTTCCGGTTAAAATGATGCGATAATGTTTATTTTGATTTAGTAAATCGGCTGATAAATTGTGGTTTTGTAGTATTTGATGTAAAGAATTCATAAAGCTATATGATCCTCCTACAAAGCTTACTGTATAAGTTTCATACTTGACGTAACCATCTCCATCAAAATACCCACGAACAAAGTGATGTAAATATTCTTCTGGTACAAATGGAATTTCAATGTTAAATGATTTACATGGCTTAATTCCGTGAATGTTCATTAAATCGTCTTTTATTGTTTTGCTATTTATGTTTAGCATATATACGCCTGTTTTTTTGTTTTGATATAGTGGCTGGTTGGTGTTTAGTTCTTGTTTTATATCTTCTAAAATGTAATTTTCTTTTTGAGATATGCTGACACATTGATTTTCTTTCTGTATGACACCATCTGCTGCTATAAACCCTAAAATATAAGCCATATTATTTGACCACGTTTTAAAATAATCTTCTGTTATGTCATACTTTCTCTTCCAACTCCCTATAGCGCGCCTTGGTACGTTATTGTCTGATAAAACCATACGAATATACCTTGCAGACACATTAGCCAGTATAGCGATTTCTGAGGTACTCTTCCCTTCTGCATAAAGCTGCGTTATTTCAGATTTTGATAGTTTACATTTTGATTTCTTTTTTCTATCTATTTGCACTTACATACTCTCCTTCCTACTCTTAATTAGAGACATGCTCTCTTCTATAACATACAACGAAACATACGTTCTTTGTTACGTATAAGTATGAATTTACTAAATTAAAACAATTTACATGTACTTCATATTAGTTTCATCTGCTGCTATATGATTTTTATTTTATATATAAGGATAATGAATTTTACAAATTTATGAAATGTACTGCATTTAAGATGAAAGGTAAAATGATTTCGTTTAAACTACAATTAGCTACAATAACAACATACGTATATTGTTAAACGTAAAAAGGAGAACGAATGAAAAAGAAATATATAAATCAAATTCATACTGATGTAAGTTTTAAACCGAAAGATATTATCGGTTTAATGACTGATTACTTTAAAATGAAAACTAAGCTGCGTCCTATAAAGAATTTACCTATTCTTTTATCGGATAATAATGAGTCTTTAGAGAGTGTGAAATGGTTTGGGCACTCTGCTTCCCTTTTGAAAATAGAGGGTAAAAAATTGTTATTAGATCCGATGTTTGGAGATGCCTCTTCCCCATTTCCACTGTTTAATAGTAAACGTTATAGTGGTGCTTTTTCTTTAGAACGTGAAGACCTTCAAGAAATTGATGCGATTATCATTTCTCATAATCACTATGACCATTTAAATTACAAAAGTATTATGCAGTTAAAAGATCGTACAAAACACTTTTATGTCCCAACTGGAGTTGCGCAATATTTAATTAAATGGGGCGTTTCACCTAGTGAAATTAGTGAGCATAATTGGTGGGACGAAATTACGTTAGATACTATAAAATTAGTTTGTGCACCTGCAAGGCATTTCTCAGGACGGAGTATGACAGATAGAGATTGTTCGTTATGGTGTTCATGGCTTATTCTAGGGAAAGAGACTAAAGTTTTCTTTAGTGGTGATAGCGGTTATGCTCCTCACTTTAAGGAGATTGGTGATAAGTACGGTCCATTCGATCTTACGTTAATGGAATGTGGGCAATATGATCCGAGGTGGTCTGCTATTCATATGTTGCCTGAAGAAACGGTACAAGCTCATATGGATGTTAAAGGAGAACTCCTTCTTCCAATTCATTGGGGTGCTTTTACATTGGCATTACATGAATGGAGTGATCCAATTGAACGAGTAACGAAAGAAGCTAAACGTTTAGGAGTTAAAATCACAACGCCGCAAATTGGTGAATCGATTACGTTAAAATCTACAGACTATCCATCATCAGCTTGGTGGAAAGGAATTTAATTATAAATAAGAAAGAGCGAACTTTCTTATAAGTGATTCGCTCTTTTTATGTATTTAAACTTATTTTACTATATTTGCTTTCCCGCTGTCTAAAATTCTATTTGTTTGTACAGAGGTAATATTAATAACCGTATTCATACTTTTATCAGTTAGTTCAATGAGTTCGTTTTCGTGATTGATTTTCTGTAAATCCCACACCATTCCATTGAACTCGTTATGCTGTCCACTTACTCTTACTATATTTTTTGTTTTACTTGATGGTTGTATTTGTAGATTTGTAAATTGGTTCCCACTAATTTCATTTGGTGTAGTTACATTACTATCCATATAAATCATATTTACACAATCTTCAAGTGAGAAGTTCATAAAACGGTTCGCATTTATCCAAGCATAACCAGATTGCGGTTTCTTTGCTACTAATTTCAGCCCAGTTTCCATTCCTACAACTTTTATATTTTCAAAGTTAATAAATGAAATTTCATTTTCTTTTCCACCAGCATACAAAGAAATTCCAGTACCTTTATTTGTTTCTGTCCAATTGATAATATTTATATCTTTTATTTGTGTCTTGTGCCACGTGTTATAATACTTATTTTTGCCGTCTAAATATATAACTTCAGAATTAAATGTAGGATCGTCTATAGCTATATAGGCTCCTTCGATAGATGCATTTTTTTCTAATTCTAGAACTCTAAAATTACCTTCAACAACAAATTGTGTTCCATAACCAAATAATAACTTTACACCCTGTTTTACTATAATTGGTGACGTAATTTTATACTTTTTATCATCAAGCAATACTGTTTTCATTTTACTAGATTCTGCTTTATTAATAGCAGATTGTATTTTGTTTGAATCATTTTTTCCTTTAAAGTCTTCTACATACACCTTATCATTTTTAGATAAACCATCTTTTTTATTGTATTGATAAAAAGCAAAAGTAATTAAAACTACAGCTATGAGTAAAATAATTATTTTCTTCATTACACTCATCCTCATTTAAATTTTCTCCTTAGCTACTCTTCGAATCATTTACGTTATAATTATTTTGCTGTGTATTATAGATTACAATTCCTGCTTTTTATAATTGAACTATATTATCTCTAGAACTGTCCTGCTTAGCCAATTCTTTATTCCTATAATCTATTAATTTATGATTAGATAAAACAAAATTGTGCTCTAATATTAATTCATTGTGGAGTACTTCATATAAAAATTTTGGTATCATCTCTCCTACGCCGTAATTATAGTCACTTAGAATCCAAGAAATCTCTTTCCAGTCTAGAATTCCTTCTGAAACTTTTTTTGGAGTGTGATATATAAATTCATTCAGTAGTTCTATTAAATAAACATACATGCCGCCAGAATATGAAGAGTCCTCCCACTTAATAATGCCTTTAAATTGAATGTGGTCATGCGTAACTTTTATATTAGTCTCTTCTTTTATTTCACGAATTGCATTTTCTAAAGGTGTTTCTCCTTTTTCGACCTTTCCTCCTACCCCATTCCACAATCCTTTTACAGGGTCATATTCTCTATTTAACATAAGTATCTCTTCGTTTCTTTTTATAAAACATAAAGTATGCTTGTACATAATGTGATTCCTTCCGCTGTTTTTAATAAGCTCTTACTGGTGATATAAGATGTACTGCTGCAGATTCTGTCCCTGCTTCAATTAATATTGGTTTCATAGAACCGCTGAAACTTAAAGTAACCGTTTCTTCTTTTATCGTCCTTAAAGCATCCATCATAAATCGTCCATCGAAAGATATATTTAATTGTTTTTCACCTTGAATCGCATCTATTTGTTGTGTCTCGGATATTTTACCAATCTGAGAAGAGTTAGAAGAAATTTTCAATGTGGATGCGTTTATGATTTCTAAGTTGACATTGTTATTTGCCCATTCCCTTGCTAATAAGCTGGATCGATCTACACCTTGTAAAATTCTTTTTCTATCTACGTTAATGACTGTCTGAAATTCATTTGGAATTAAACTAGATATATTAGGGTATTTCCCTTCAATTAGTCTTGAATATAATGTAGTTGTGCCGAATGTAAAAATAATGTGACTTTCTGAAAGATAGATATATACGAATTCGGAATTACTACTCATTAATTTTAGAAGTTCACTAATAGTTGCACTTGGTACGATACAACTTGCTTTCACATCTGTAGATATCATCGTTTCGCGTATAGCAAGTCTATGTGAATCAGTTGCTACGCAAATTAATTTATTATGATCTAACTCCAAATGAACGCCAGTAAGAACCGGTCTAGATTCATTTTTAGCTACTGCAAAGACAGTTTGTTTAAACACCTCAATTAATTGTTCTGTTTCCACTTGTATTTTTGCATGATCGTCAATAAGTGGGACATTCGGAAACTCATTTGCTGGAAGTCCATTTAAGTTTAATGTAATTTCTTCTGACTGTATCGTAATGATTTGCTCATTCTTACTTTTTATTGATATATCACTTGGCATTTTCTTTATAATTTCAATGAAATATTTTGCAGGTACTACAATAGTTCCTGCTTTTAATATAGTTGTAATTTGGTCGTTTTCGTTGGAACTAGGGATGAATTTTTCAATGAAAATATTTGAATTACTTGCGATTAAAGTAATTCCAGATTGATCTGCGGTTATTTTTATACCAGATAATATAGGTATTATAGCTTTGGTAGATATAGCTTTACTTACTTCTGAAAGTGCTTGAGTGAAATGATTATGATTAACGATAAACTCCATTTTTTCCCCGCCTTACATGATATGTTAATGTTATGAAGATTGATGAATGATTGTTCCGTTAAAAAAGTAAGGTGCTGTTTCGTTCCTTTGTAATGTATTTAATAATTGTTCTGGTATACGTAAATACGGTGCTGCTTTATGTAATTCCATCCAAGTAATCTCTTCAATTTCTTTTGGTCTTGTTATATTTGTCTCCCCGTCGATTATTTCACCTAAAAAATTAAAGAAAATGGCATGGTGCCCTCTCTCTTCAAAAAAAGCTTCGCTAATGTAACCAATACCATTTACAGTTATATATAGCCCGGTTTCTTCTTTCACTTCCCGAATTACTGCCTCTTCTAACGTTTCTCCAAATTTAACTGCGCCACCTGGTAACGTGTAATAAGAGCCATTCTTCCCTTTGTTTTTTACCATTAGAATTTTTTCGTTTGTTTTATCATATAAAAGTGCATATGTAACATTTACTTTTTTCATCTAAGTCCACCTTCAATAACGAGAATTTTCTGTCTTTGTTACATTCTACCATTTAATCGTTTTAAAATATAAAAAAATTAATAGAGTATTTCATTTATCTGCTCTTAGTAAAGTTAATAACCGATAACCTTTCATTGCTATATAAAAAAGAACGTATGTTGAAAGTAATTATTCAATGTACGTTCTTTATGCTTTGATTTATTTTGGGATTCTATATATTTTCTAACCTTTTTTCTAAATAATATCGATTGTGCCCTTTCGGATGATCTTCACTTACTCCAATCACTTTATATCCATGCTTTTTATAAAAATTAGGGGCCTGAAAACTAAAAGTATCTAAATTGATTAGCCTACACTCTTTTTCAATTGCAAATTCTTCAATAAGTTTTAATAACTTGCTTCCATATCCTTCGTGTCTATAATCTTTAGAAACCCAAAGGAAATCGACATGCACGTGGTGCCAAAATGTAATTGCAGTTATTCCACCTACAATTTCTTCCTTTTCATTTTTCACTATAAAACTAATTTTTTCTGAAGGCTTTTTCTCTTCATCCGAAATATGTTTTTGGTTATATTCAATTACTTTTTCTCTTATGTAATCACTATCTTCTTGGACCCATTGTTTTACTATTTTCATTTTAATTATCACGCTCCTTTTAAAGTATCTATTCAATGTAATAATCATAATGTCCTGTCTAATTTAATAGTCGTAGAGCACTGTTTCATTTGACTAAAATAAAGAAAAGCCCTACTACACTCCATCTGTAATAAGGCTTTATACGTAGTTCGATTCATTTAATAAAAACTTCCGTTAGTTTAAACATATTAGTAAAATAATTCAATTGTATGACTGCGAAAAAGAATGAACATTCCTAAACAAATTAGAACTATTGGAACAATAATATGACAATTTCTCTCAAGTACTTTAGCTAAAATAGGAGCTCTTAACAATTTGTAGCTAATAAGACACCATATTGCTATCATGCAAAAAAAGATAACTAATGTAACAATATTTGTTTTAAAATTTTGACTAGCGAACATTGGTATATAAATTGAAATATTGTCAGCTCCATTACCTAATGTAATCGAAGCCACTTTAAATATTGAACCTGAAACGTTATCAATGACTGTATTTCTTTTATAAGAACGAAGTGACAATAGTGCTTTCACTCCCATATAAATTGGCACGAATCCTAATAACCCAATCCACGATATAGGAATGAAAAAAGAGCTTAAAGAACCAATGATACTTAGGAAAATAATTACACTAAACCCTAAATATTGTCCAACAACAATATAGAGTTCTTTCATCTTAGTTTTTTCCGGGACTGCTCTACCTTCTTTCTTAATTACTCCTGTTTTTACTTGTGAAAATAAAACAAGGAGTATAAAAATGTCATCAATATTTGTTGAAATGAATGCCATAAAAGAAGAAATTATGGTTGTAACCAATATAAGCCAACTACCTTCATTATAAATTTATAAGAAAATAATGGTCTATAAATGTATTGCATTTCTAATAACAAAGTTGATTAACTGTAGTTTTTAAGAATATTTTGGTTCTTTTATAAAACAATATGATTATTTTACTAATCTGCTACTTGGTTCGTTAAGAAATAAACTACTTTATTCCTTTTTAAATCATTTTACTTTGAATGATGTAACTCTTTTCTTCCTACACAATTAGTAAAAAGGAAAATCAAATATTTCATAATATAAAAAGAGCCCTATATGAGGACTCTTTTTAAAATTAAGCTACTTTCTGATACAAATGTTGTTTTTCTTTTTTCTTTTCTGCTTTTGGCGGACGAATTAATATCGAAATAATAAAGGAGATAACACTTAAAACACCGATTATAATAAAGGTCGGTTGAAATCCACCAAGTAATGCTCCGATAAAGGCTCCTGCAAGTGCACCAAACCCGAAACCTTGATATACAATCCCATAATTTGTACTATGATTTTTTAAGCCAAAGAAATCTCCAACAATTGCTGGGAAGATTGTGATATTACCACCAAAACAAAAGGCGACACTTGCTACACAAGCGAAATAAATTCCGTAATTTAGCGGAATGAAACTTAAAGTAAAGACTGACAATCCAATTATTATAAACGTTGCAGAAACAATTTTCATTCGACCAATTTTATCTGATAACGTTCCAAGTACAATTCTACCTACTGTATTAAAGATTGCGATCATTGCAACGGCGTTAGCAGCGGTTGCTGCGCTAAGTCCAACGAGCTGTACGCCGATATCTTTTACCATACCGATTAAATATAGACCGCCCATACACGATGTGAATAGCATAAAAAATAAGAGATATACTTGTTTCGTTCGCATCATTTCACGAGGCGTATAGTCATTGTGTAATGATTCAGTTACAGTGTTACTTACGATTGCTTCACGTAAGAAGAACGATCCGGTTAAAACTAAAAGCAAGACGATGATACCCCAATATAAAAATGCTTGTGATACACCAAGACTATCAATAAGACTTCCGTTTATATATCTAAAGATTAAGCTACCCATTCCATATGCAGAAACAGATATACCAGAAATAAGTCCTTTCCGATTTGGAAACCATTTAATTAAATTAGAGAGTGATGTAATATAAGCAGTTCCATCTGCATAACCAACAACAACACCAGCTAATAAATAGAGTAATGGTAGGGAAGAAACTTGTGAGCTAAGTATTAACCCAAGTCCCAGAACAATCCCTGCCGTAGCGATGAGTTTACGAAGTCCTAACTTTTGCTGCAACTTTCCTGCAAATAAGGTTGAAAATGATAAAGAAAAACTTGTTATGGAGAAAGTTATCGCAACGGCATTGAGGTTCCAACCAAACTTACTGACAAGGGGTTGATTAAATAAACTCCATGTATAAATTGTCCCAAGGCCAATTTGAACAATGATTGTACCTAGAACAATTAGTAACGGATTTATAGAAGTTTGTTTCATACTAACTGTCCCCTTCTTTTATCATGACATGAATTTTCACAGTTAGTATATCCATCATAAATTGCATAATACTGTACGGAAAATGGTAATTCAGTTCATATACACAAAAAGACACTCCATAATGAAGTGTCTTTTTGCAGGTTATATTAGATTTACTTAAAGAAAGCTTTGTTAAGATAAGACATTTTCAAATGCTTATGTATATATGATATCAAAAAACTTCTGTCATGTGATGGGACTTAAGATGTATTTTTCTTTCATCATATAGTCGGATGGCTAAAAATTAATATTCGATTTCATCAAAATCCTTCGGCTGCGGTACCGTCTGCATATTAGCTGCGTCTTTTGGATCGCTATAAATTGCATTTTGTTCTGTATTTACATCTTTAATGTTTTGCTTTTTATTTTTATTCATTTTATCTTTCACTTTTCTCACTCCTTTTCATTATAGGAGTCATTATGCCCTATTATTGTTACGAAATGTATCAGCGACTAAATTGCTAAATTCACGTAAATAATATAAATAATGATTACCGCCGTAGTTATATCTTTTATTATACATTTTTGCAACAACTACATTATATTTAGGTATTACTAATATAGTCGGTCCTGTAATTCCTAATATTTGATACGATCCTTTTGGAACTCGTTCACCAAGTTCACTTAAAAGCGCAGGTTCATTTTGAACGAACCAAAACAACCCGTTTTGTGGTAGTTCTTTGTTTGCAAATGTTGGGCTTTGCAAACTCGTAGCAATTTTTATAACTTCTTTTGGAACAATTTGTTCACCGTTTATCATACCTTGATTTAAATGAAGAGTGCCCCAATAAGCAAATTCTCTAGCTGAGACAAACAGATTTTTTTCAGTACCATCATCTACCGTACCAATTTCACTAATTGCGTCTTTATTTGGGTCATTAACTACTTCAACTAAATTTTCATCTTGCTGAATTCTCCAACCTGTTTCTTGAAAATTAGCAGGTGTAAACACACGCTCTTTTAATAATTCAGGAAAACTTTTGCTATATAGCTGATAAATAAGACGTGTTATCATTCTTACATTAACATCTCTATACGCCCATGCTTGTCCAGGTTCAAATTCACGAAAAATTGTTCCATCATTCGTTTCTCCTAAACCGTGCGAATGAGTTACTAAATGTCTTATTGTTGTTTTACCGAGCAATGCAGAATCAAAGTCTTTAAAATACTTTATCGCTTCATCGTCAATAGAGTTTATTTTTCCCTCGTAAAGCGCATATGCTACCATTAAACCTAAATAACTTTTTCTAGCAGAAGCAACATTGAACTGTGAAGATGCGGTCACTTTTTTATTAGTCGATGTATTTGAGTGATATCCACTATAATGCTCTAGTACGATTTTGTTATCTTTTATAATACAAAGTGCTGTTGTAGAGCTATGATTTTTTTCTTTTATATTTTCTACCCAAGAAATTAACTTATCGTAAGTATACAAATAAATCCCCCTTAATACGCATAACAATTACAGTTGAAAGAAAAGTGCAAAATAATTTCCACACCTTTCTTTCAAGTAAAATAGTTTTCTTTCTATACTTAAATGATCCACCAGTTCCAGCAGTTAAAACAACCGAAACATCCAGCGCAACCTACACAACGTCCACCGCAGCCTCCGCATCTTCCACCGCCACATCCACCACAGCGTCCACCACACCCTCCGCATCCGCCGCAACGACGTGCTTCGTCTTGAATGTAATAGTATGGATATTGATTTTGTTGTAGTTGATCCCAATATACAACATTACCAGATTGATAATCATTAAGGTTTAATGATTGTAAGTCTTGTTGAAACTGATTCATTACGAAACCCTCCATTTATAAAAATAAATTCCGTCCAAATGTTAAAGTTTATATATTTTTGCAAACAAAGTAGAAATAAGAATATAGACTAAATGCGTACATCAACAAAATATGAAATTACACTAGGTGATGTACCTTGTTTTTTCGCCTATTTTCTTAATCTGCTTTCGGTGGACGTATTTACTATTAATAGAGGTACTTAAAAATTACTAATCCAACAGTTTAGTAGTTCATCGCTTATTTTTCTTTCTAGTAACTCTTTAACAGAAGGCGCTGGCATGATTTTATACGTATGTAAAGCTTCTTGATTATAATCTATCCAATGAAACGCTAAATGAGATTCTTTAGATTTTGGTATGAAATCAATATGTAGCTCTTGCGAATCTACTTCAAAAATGTGATTGATTTCATGATGAAGAACTTCACGGTCTTGCCATTGGTTTTCTATCACGCCTAAAAATTGTTTTATGTTACAATTTACTCCTAGTTCTTCTCTTAGTTCTCTTATTAATGCATTCTCAGCCGATTCGCCAACTTCAACATGACCACCTGGTAAAAAATAATGATGGCCGATATATTCAGCCAATAATAATTTATTATCCTTTAACATAACAGCTCGTACAATATGATGAAATTTATTTTTCAATTGTTATTCCTCCTAGCCATTTATTTTATATTTGATTAAAATAGTCATTTAATATCGGGATAATATAAATCATAGGTGTTTCATACGAATGAATTTTGTTTATAACTTCAAGTGCATCCTTTGCATGGTCCCGTTTACACTTTATTTCAATTTTACATTCTTGACCTTCACATATTTGGCTATTTCTCCATTAAAAGATGATGCATCATCTAATGGTCTCCAGTATCCTTTCACGGAACTATAGGAAAGACAATGGTCCTATTTTCCCGTTTTACAAGCACCCATTCTATTTAGTTCATCCCGTAATATCTCAATGTATTCTTCAGGAATAAACACTTCGATTTTCACTTCCGAAAATTGCATATTTCCTTTCACACCTTTACTTCATAATATTTAAACGAATAAACGATATACTTGCTCACCATCATAATCATGTCCCAATGGTTGAAAACCGTAATGTTCATATAGTTTCTTTGCAGAGAGATTATCTTTATGTACGGTTAATCTTATTTCTTTACACGCCTTACATGTATTTTTTATTAAGTAAATACTTTCTTGTAACGCCGCTTTTCCATAACCATTTCCTTGCTGCTTTTGATCGATAATAAATCCATTGATCCAATACATATCAATTGTTTCTCTTATAACAGCATGCATAATAAAACCAACCATTAAATTGCCGTCGTATATCGCAAATGGTATGTACTCTACATTGTCACCATCTGGCTTTATATATACTTTAGCAAGTGAAACTGCTACAGCTGGAACAAATTTCGTTTGATTTTCTTTAACTTGTAGCTTTAAAGCATCTTCCCAATTCTCTCTCGTAACAACCTTTAACTGGACATTCAATATTGTAAGCTCCTTTATAAAGAGAATGTATTTATATATTCAACGTAGTGAAATAAATCCCTGTTTCGGCAGCGACTTATAGCATCGTTTTAATAAAGTCTTGAATAAATTTTTCTTCATCTATTTCTAAAGCTATACTGGCTCCTTCTGATATAGAACTAGGTCGAAAATCAGCAAATGTTTGTCCTTTCGTATCTCCGTATGTATCTACATTCACTGTACGATTTACAAATTCGAAAAAACCTGGATTTACTAATCCACTTATAGCAACCACATCATGAAGCAATGGCCCTTCGATAGATGGATTAAGTTTTTGGTATGCAGAAAAATAATAATCATACATTGGTTTCATTATCGTATGAAATGGATTCTTTGAATTAGCTTGAATATAGTCAAACATATTTGGCGTTAACGCAGCTTTGTTTGTTACATTTAAAGGAAATATAAATAAATTATTTGCTTGCTGAAAAACAATTTTACTTGCAATAGGATCTCCATACACATTTGCTTCTGCTAATGGCGTCACATTTCCTACTTCTAAAAAGACACCACCCATGAAATATATTCCTTTTACATTTAGCATTAAATCATTCCATAAATTAAAAGCAATCGCTAACGAGGTAGATCTTCCTACATCGACAATTGTTAAGTCCTTTCCGTACTTTACAAGAATCGAGGCAATACTACCAAAATTGTATATCGGGATAGACAATACACTTTCTGGCACATGAATAGACCCTAATCCTTCTGGTCCATGAATTTCAGGATAATATGTAGTAATTTCTTCTGTAAGTGGTTTTGTTGCACCGCTAATCACAGGAATGTCTTGTCTATTTGCTAACTGTAAAATATACGCTGCATTATGCGCAGCATGTATATGTTCAACATTTCCATATCCAGTTACAATACCGACAATTTCAATTTCAGGATGCAGTAAACCAAACATAATGGCAAAAGAGTCATCAATACCTGGGTCTCCGAAAAATAATACTTTTTCCAAAGGATATCTCCTTTCATATAGAAAATAGCAGATGATAATTATGTATATGTAAAAAAATAATTAAACTATACAATTTTATATGGATGTTACTAGTAAGAATTGTATAAATAAAAAGGATTAACATGATGCTAATCCTTCTACTAATAAGAACTCTAATTAACAGTTCAATTATATCTCTTGCAAATACTAACCAAACTACCTTGCTGTATTGCCGTACTCTGCACTTTGCATTTCTTTCTTTAATGATACATGTGCAATTAATACTCCAAGTATAGTGATTCCTCCGCCAATTATTGAAACAAAAGTCGGTACTTCACCTAACCATATCCAAGCAATAAAACATGCAGTTACTGGTGTTAAATATAGAGAGCTTGTTGCCTCAGCAGCACCAGAATGAGATATGATATAAGCTAATGCGATATATGGGAGTACTGTTGGAAATAAACCTAAATATATAACACTCATGTTCACTTCAAGAGGAGCTGCTAGTATTTCTGTATACACTCCCGGTAATAAAATAAGCATACATACAGTACTAGATAAAATTGTATATATGGTAAATGGCAAGAAGTCGTATTTTTTCAAGTAAGAAGTTTGGAAAACAAAAAATAGGCTTTCTGAAATCGCTGCTAATAATATAAATAATCCTCCGCTATTCAATTGGATAGCATCTCCTTGACTAAATGATATGAAAGCAATTCCTATAAAACTAATTACACCACCAATCCAACCATTTACTTTCATTTTTTCGTTTAAAAAAACAGAAGCAAAAATAGCCGTTACGATAGGTGTGACTGAAACAATTAAACTTGCAGATCCAGCATTTACTGTTTTTTCACCGTAGTTTAATGCAATGTGATAAATGGTAAACCCTAAAGCACCAAATATAAAAATTGCTGGGAGATCCTTTAAATCTGGTAGCCGCAACTTATATATAAAGGAAAACAAAAGAAGTATAAATGAAGCAATTAATAAACGTAGTAGAGTAAGGTGCTCTGGTGTATAAGATTCGAGTCCCATACGAATTGCCGGAAAAGCGGTTCCCCATATTAAAATCGTAAAAGCGTGAGCACATATGATGCGTAAATTCCATTTTTTATTCTGCATGTCATCTTTCCCTCCCTAATAAACCAACCACTTTCAAATTACCAATTATTTCTTTCCATCATATTTAATAGTTGATACAATGTCTTCAACCAGTTATTTATCGTAAAAACCAACCACTTGGCATTTTTAAAGTGAACGAGGGAGTTTTTTTATGACAACTAATAAAAAACTGCCTAAATATCGGCAGATAGTAGATTATATGAAAGAAAAAATTGAAAATGGAGAATGGCCAATTGGAAGTAAGATCCCTAGTCAAAGGCAGTTAGCAAAATTATTTCAAGTAAATCGTAGCACTGTAATAACTGCACTAGATGAACTTATGGCAGATGGATTGATTCAAGGGAAAATTGGAGCAGGAACAATTGTAACGAATAATACATGGTCATTATTAGCGACGAATCCCCCGCCGGATTGGAGTGAATATGTAAAGGCTGGTATTCATAAGCCTAGTAAGTTAATGGTACGAGACATAAATGAAGCAGAAGCAAATAAAGAACTTATCCACCTTAGTAAAGGTGAACTTGCGCCTCAACTTTTCCCACTAAAAACTATGCAGTCCATTATGAAAAGTGTAAGTGACGAATTAGATTATATTGGATATGAAGAACAAAAAGGGTTTTTACCGTTACGTGAAGCAATTAGTAACTACGTAAAATCATTTGGAATACATGCATCGCCTAACTCTATATTAATCGTTTCTGGTGCGTTACAAGCATTGCAATTAATATCAATTGGTCTATTGCATAGAGAATCAACCGTTTTACTTGAGCAGCCTTCTTACTTATATTCACTTCATGTGTTTCAATCAGCAAATATAAATCTAGCTGGTATCTGTATGGATCATCACGGTATCTTACCTAACGAGTTATTAAAACGAATCAAATATAGTCAAAAGAAAAATATTTTATATTCTATCCCTTGTTTTCAAAATCCAACAGGGATATTAATGTCTCAAGAGCGCAGAAAAGAAATATTAAAAATATGTGAAAAAGAACAGTTACCTATTATTGAAGATGATATTTACCGCGAATTATGGATTGATGAACCACCTCCAGCTCCTTTAAAGTCGATAGATAAACATGGACATGTATTATATGTTGGTAGTCTCTCTAAAACACTTACTCCTGGTCTTAGAATTGGATGGATTATTGGACCAGAACCTGTAATTGATAGATTGTCAGATATAAAAATGCAAACAGACTACGGATCGAGTTCATTATCCCAAAGAGTTGCTGCTGAATGGATACATAAAGGTTTTTATGAAGAACATGTTGCAAACGTAAGAATTCAATTAAAAGAACGAAGACAAATCATGATACGGTCTTTAAATAAGTACTGTGCAGATGTTGCATCGTGGGATATTCCTAGTGGTGGATTATTTATATGGCTAAAGATTGTGCCTAACATTCCGATGAAAAAATTATTTTCAGAGGCATTGTCAAAAGGAATTCTTTTAAACCCAGGACGTATATATGAAGAAGAATCAGATCAGTACATTCGTTTATCATATGGATATGCTTCTCCAGATCAAATGACTAACGGGATTAAATTGTTAGGAGAATTAATCCGTAAGTTAATGACATAACAAAAACTCCTCTTTTATTTATAGAGGAGTTTTTGCGTATCGTATTTACCACAATCTCATTTCCTGTCCCAATAAAATAAGTTCGTCATAAGGATCTCCGTCAATATTTAATACTTGAGCAAAAGCAGGTTCTGTTTTTAAACCGTTCTCTTTTAAGCGAAGAATTTCTTCCCTAATATGGGGGTGCTGCATTAATAACATGTGCTCTACGATCATATGTCTATATGCATTTTGGTTACGTACTGGCTTAGGCTGAGCAAATAATTCAAATTCAAAACCTTCAAATTCAAAATTCACCTTTATCGATTCTGTATTTTTAATTTTTTTCTTTTTTATTTTAAATCCTTCATAAGAACCATATAAAGATCTCATTTCCTGTTCAAAAACATAAAAGTTATGTACTTCCATTACTATATCTAAGTCGGATTGAAGGGTATCAATTCTTATAGGGATTGTCCCGCAAAGAACGGGACTATACAAAGTTAAATCCTCCATGATGTTTAATTTATTCAAAACATCATACGCTTTTTGTTGCTTTTCATTCCCAGATTGTAAATATGTAATAGATGTAAACATGGAAGTCTCTCCTTCATTTCACGTAATACGTGACTCACTAAATTCAAGAAAAATTTGTCCGTTTAAATGTGTTCTAGAAGTACCTTTATTTCAATATATTAAGGTGAATAAACAATATGTTTCAACTTTTCTCCTATACTGCAATACTATAAAAATAAAAAAGGAGGAATTATTATGAGCATTTTTAACATTCTTTTAACCATCCACATATTATTTGGAACAATATGTTTAATCACTGGTATTGTAGCGATGGTTGCTCAAAAGAAGAAAGGAAAACACACGGAATGGGGTGAAATATATCATGCATCCTATGTTGTGATCACCGTTACTGCAATTATATTATCCATTATTAACTGGGATAAAATCGCATATTTATTTTATGTAGCAATTTTATCTTATTCATTTGCGATTTATGGCTACCTAGCACGAAAAAAACGTTGGAAAAATTGGCTGCATCACCATATTAGAGGTATGTTAGGTTCTTATATTGGTGCCGTTACCGCGCTATTAGTAAATGTCGGTATTCATATTCCCTTAATTAATTTACTACCACCTATATGGTTTTGGTTTTTACCTACATTAATCGGTATTCCTCTCGTAGCCAGTGTATCAAAAAAATATAAAAAGCGTAGTTAAAATTCATTACAATTTCGTTACTTTCTGATGGTAATTACAAAAAATCATACTCAATGTAATATTTTATTAACAAATTCAAATTCATATCGCTTTAAGTTCGTCACTTAGAGCTAAATAAAAAGAATCCAATAAAAATATTGGATTCTTTTTCGGATTTCATTTCAATATCGGCTCTATACATTCAATGATGTTACCATTTGGACCACAAACTATCTTTGTATACTTGTGGATACTTGTTTTATTGGTTCAGTGATAATTACACCAATATAGTTTAAGATTGTAGTAACGAATGTAAACGATCCGGGTAATTCGTAAACATCCCGTCAACTCCCCAGAGAAGTAACTTTTTCATGTCTGTTTCATTATCTACAGTAAATGGATGAACTTCTAATCCGTGTTTCTTAATTCGCTTTACATATGCTGAATCAATATATCTATAGTTCATCCCAAGACCGATACAGTATGTTTTATACTTTTTTATCTCTAATTCAGTTAATTGAACTGCCTTTTTGTAAGGTAGTAACTGTACTAAAGGTATAGTAACATCTAAACTATGAATTTTTTGCAGACTTTCCTCACTAAATGATTGAATAATAACGTTATCCCTTATTTCGTAGTGCTTTATAATTTCTAATAGCTTTTCTTCCATACTAGGATATTCATCTGGTGATTTTGTTTCAATATAATAGTTTGCACCATGCCCGAACGTTTCAATAATTTCTTCTAGTGTTGGGACTTTAGTACCCTCAAATTCTTTCTTCGCTAAACTTGGTTGCTTTTCATTGAAAAAAGAACCTGCATTTAGTTTCTTTATTTCTTCTAATGTATGTTCCTTAACTAATCCTGTACCATTTGTAGTGCGATTTACTGTTTGATCATGCATAGCTACTAAATGTCCGTCTTTTGTCATTTGAAGATCAATTTCTATATAATCTCCTTTTAATTGTTGTCCTAATGTATAAGCTGGTATTGTATGTTCCGGCGCATACGCAGAAGCACCTCTATGTGCAATATTTTTTATATGATTTAATTGATTAATAGCTTTCGTGTACTTAAGTTCATTTGCTTTATGAAAAACAAAAGTACCTATTACTATAAAAGTGCAAATGATTATAATGATATATATTTTTTTCATAATGATGTATTAACTCCTACACGACAGCAATTCGGCTTGGATAATCTATTCAAATAAATGTCGATTTTCAAAAACAGCCATTTGCCCAACAGATCGAAAGCCAGCCTTTTTATAGATATTAATTCCATCAGGTGAAGCTTGTAATACACATTGAGCAACGTTCAATTCTTTTGCTTCTTGCAGCAAGTAATTAAACATAGTAGAGCCAAATCCTTGCCCTCTCATTTCTTCTTTCGTTGCTATATCATAAATACCAATACTATCTTTTGTACATACTAATGAACCAACCGATACGACTTCATTTTTAAAAATCCCTAAGTATAGTTTCAAATTCCCGTTATCCCATAAATCGGAAGAAGTGGTTTGATTGTAGAATGCTTGTACATGTGTACCTTCCTCTGATGTACCAAATAGATTAGCTAACGTTTCCCCAAACTTTTTAATTTGTCCTAACGAAGATGCTCTTTGTATCGTAAAACCTTCGGGCATTTTTATTGTTGGTTGAATTGTCTTTAAGTCTGCTACCATCGCGATATTTTGTTCTGCTTCTTTTAAGCCAAGTTTTATTAATTCGTTTTTTATAGTTTGCTCATGCCTATCATCCCAAAACCAAATACTCATTGGAAATTTCTTTTGATTATATGTGCTTACCACTTTATATATTTTCTCAATACCTTCCGTTACATCATTGTTTAGTAAAGTAATGATATTAAATGTATCTGCAGGTAAACCACAGTCTACAGCAATATAATCCTTCGTTTCTTTTACATTCATTCCACGTACCTGTCGCGCAATATATGACGTTTTATATGTGAAGTTATCTATTAATAACTGTTTATAATTCATTCTTTTTTCTCCTTTCATAAAAATTCGTATTCGAATCGTTCAGTATTAAATATAACATATATGAAATATGCCTATTTCTATAAAAATAGCTCTATACATCACTCTTTTCACTCTAAAAGAATTAAAAATGATATAACGTTGTCGGAATGAAAAAAGTGGTATATAATAAATATTAACATTACTAGTAATTATTTTAGGTATTCCTAGAATAAAGGAGCGATACATATGAAAATTACTATTTATTTCGGAAGTCATGAAGATCAAGATGTTCGTACTATGGACTGTCATTTAGATGTAGAAGATACAGAAGAGATTGTTTCTGTATCATAATATAAATTGTAGGGATGAACCCTATTCCCTACAGCGTTTAAGGCACCTTTTACAGGTGTCTTTTTTGTTGTTTTTTTCGTCAAAAACCCTTTACTTTATAGCGTTTTAATAGTAAAATATAAATATACGAACAAACGTTCTTTTTATTTTAATTGTACATGAAGGGATGATTTTTACAATGGCTCAAGCAAAGCGCAGAGGAAGAAAAAAGCAAACACCTATCATTTCAAATACAGGCTTTATCGGCTCTGTCTTTATTGATACATTGGAGTTACAAAAGAAATCCTATTATTTCGCTCGTAAAAAACTTCAAATTGTTCATCACGTACTTGATGGCCTCTCTGGGGCAACAAGTTCTCTATTTAAAGAACATAACATTTCAGCATACATGTCATGTGTGTATTTACATAAACAAAAGAAAATTGGCTTTGTTCTTTCAACGAAACCATTTGAACAAAGTGACGGTGTTGCTTACTTTATAAATTATTTAATCGAAAAGAATTTTTACGGTAATGACGAAGGTGTAGAATATCAAGAAGTATTTAATACAGGTTTTATCGGTGTAGTATTCGCTGATTTATGTAGCATAGATCGCTTTAATTTCGAGTTTGAAATGGGTATGTTAACGAAATTAATGAAAGATATGATTATTCCGGTTAAAGAACTCTTTTTACGCCACAATGTACCGGCCTACATCTCCACTTCTCATTTAGAGGAACAAAACAAATTAGGTTTCATTCTATCTGTAAAACCGTATGATGAACGTGCAGAAGCAGATTTATATTTTGAGGCGTATTTAAAAGAACGCGGGTTATTTATCGGTGATGAAGAAGATGATATTGATAAGATTGTTATTAGAAAAACAGCTGAATTACGATAGAAAAGCGCAGGATCATCCTCCTGCGCTTTTTATAATTTATGAAGTTGATTTACCAAATAAACGGTATTAGTTTTTTTTGTTTTCTGTTTATACAATGTAAATTGTTCCCCATACTTGTTTTGTAAGTAATCATCAGATTTTGGAATATAGTCAAAAACAAATACTAAGAATAGGCCTATACGTTTTATAGTATTTGCTTTTCTTACCTTGAATGATGTAGCAATATACATTATAAATAACCTAAGATTCTACGAAGCACTATAATCTTTTGAATGCACTTCTAACGTGAAACGATTTGATGAAATCTTAATTACTATTAAATATAAGATTCCACCTACAATTGGAATGATGTAGGCTGGAATATAATTTAATAATAGACCTGATATTGCGAGTGCTATTGGCTGCATCATTTTTCCTAAGCTTAATCCAATACTAAGCACTCTTCCCCTATATTCATTAGGGATCTCTTTTTGCATGAAATAGATTAAAGGAATATCAATTAGCGCTATAATAAGCCCTAAAAAGATCATAACAACACAATACGTAATAACGAATACAAAATCATTCACTTCAAAGCTTTTGAATAAAACTGGAACCCCTGAAAAAATCATAATAACTGACAACATATAACTTAGCTTTTTCAAAAGATAAGAGTAAGAAAAACGATCAGATATTTTTTTTACTACAATTGCACCAATTATCATCCCTACTGGAAAGGTCCCTTGAATGATACCAAATTGCTTAGAACTAAGATTGAGTACTGTGTTAATAATGTATGGCAATGGAACGATAACAGCAAAGCCTAAGAAGAAATTAAACGAAATTAAAATATGAAACGTATTCTTTAAGCTTTCCTTATCAAGTAAGTAAGAAAACCCCTCTTTTATATCTTTAATAAAATTAACTCTTCTTTTTGAATTTTCCTCATTTATATTACACTCGAACAGTTTAAAGTGAATAAATAGTAATGCTATCCCTGAAAGAATAAATGAAATACCGTTTATAATGATAAAAGTTTTCATATCAAATACTGAAAAAATGATACCACCTAACATGGGGCCAAGAATTAGAGATACAGAATCAATAATTTTACTTATAGAATTAATACTCATAAGCCTCTCTTTAGAGACGATATTCGGTTTCGCAGCTTCTAATCCTATTCCAAAAAAGGTTGTAAAGACCGTCATTAGAAAGGTCGTAGTATAAATGATGAATAAGTTTAATCCATAATGGCTGCTTACTATATAAACAGCTATTAATAAGCAGCCACTTAGTAGATCCATACAAACAACTAGTTTCTTTTTATTAACTTTATCAGCAATTACACCAGCAAATGGATTCATAACAATCATTGGAATTGTTCCTAATATGAGCGTAATCGCGAAATTTAACGCTGATCCAGTTATTTGTAAAACATATAAACTTAATGCGAAACTATACATAGAGGTACCGAATATTGATACTGTTTTTGCGATTGAATATAAACAAATATTTCTTAGTTCCGGGTTTCTTTTTTTATTTTCTATATGTAATCGTAAACCTCCCATAACAATTCCCCCACTTTTCTTAGTATTACATTAAGTGTAAGTTATTGGGTTAACCCAATATCAATATGTACTATTTGAAAAGTTTTAAGGGGAAATAAATAAAAGATGGGGTTAACCCCATCTTTTTCCGAAAAATGAATATGTATAAATTTCTTCTCCCTGAACAAAGAAATCCTCGTATTTCCCGCCCCGTTCCAAATAATTTGATGTTCTCTCATCAATGGATTGAAACTGTAGATTTTGGATTTCTTTCGTTACTTTTGAAAGTGTAAAATTAGCTTGAAATTTATTTGTAATTTGGCTATTTGAGCTAAAATTTTTAAATAAAATAAATAAACTTAATAAATAACAATCAGGTTTAAAAAGCGGATTTAATTCGTGAAGTAAAAAATTTTCATGCTCAAAACTATAATTGCTCGTACCAGAATGATCAATTACAATATCAACAGACCGATTCTGAATAGGGATGTTCAAAAAATCAGCACAGATAAAGAGTATGTTTCTTTTCGGATTTCTTCTTGCTAATACATCTTTTAAAAATATAAGTTTATTTAAATCTCGATCCACTGCTATGTATAGGCAATCTTCGGGTAGGTCTTCATAAATGTTTCTCAAAAAGAATCCAAGTCCCGATCCTATATCCAGTATTAATTTGTTATTTAAATCTAAATGTATTAGTTTCTTTTTCGCCCATTCCCCTTCTTTAAGCATATTTTCCAAATATGCATTATCAGTTTCATGAATATAATCCGAAATAGTATCTTCAAGTGACGTTCGCTCATTTTCTTTAAATGATTTACCAGCAGTTATAATTCCTGAAGTAATACTATATTCTTCACCACAATTACAAATTAACTTCCCCTCAGTAATTTGATTGTTATTAATAATTCCATCTTGAAGAATTAGCTTTTTGCTACACTTAGAACATGCCAGTAAATGAAGTACGCTTAAATCTATCCCTAAAATTGAATTAGAGGTTTCATTTGTTAATAATAAATCATGTAACACTTCCTTTAATTTATCCCGTTTCTTCTCCAAAAGTTCTATTTCCTGTTCCAACTTGTCATATTTCAGTTTAAATAAAGATTGGTAAAAAGTATCTTTTTCGTAATTCATAGATTTCGCTAAATTTTTATAAAAAAATAGTTCTTTAATTTCATTCAAACTAAATCCTAGCGCTTTGTAATGTAATATAAGCTCTAAATCTGTTTGACAATACTCGTCAAAAAAATAGTGACCTCCCTTTTTTTCAGGAATAATCAGACCCAGGTCCATATAATGTCTAATTGTATCAATACTTATGTTATTTAATTCTCCAAATTTACCAATTTTCATAGCATCACTACCATTTGTATATTTTTTTATATAGATTTCTATTTTTATATTTAAAAACCCTTTAAACTTTCGAAACAACATTATTTACGTTATGTATGGGATATTTGGATGCCACATATTTTATAGGTGTATAATCCTTTTATTTAATTAAATTTTCATCGCATGGAATATACAGGAATTTATAACTTAATATAGAACATAAAAAGGAAAAGTTTATATTCTAAATAAGGGGATATACATACGGAATGAGGGATTAGAAAATGAAAATTGCAATAGTCTGTTTCGATAACTTTACTGATATAGATGTTTTTTTACCATGGGATTTATTAAATCGTGTACGTTTAGTTGGCGGTGTTTCTGATTGGAACGTTCAACTATTAGGAACGGAAAAAACTCATATATCCATGTCTGGCTTACGTATTCCTATGACAGGAAGCATATCTGATATTCCTACTGCTGACGCAGTAATATTTGCAAGCGGTAAGGGTGTACAAGATTTATATAAAAACCAAGAATATATTAATAACATTCATGTAGATCCTCAAAGGCAATTAATAGGATCTATGTGTTCTGGTTCATTACTACTAGGAGCTAAAAAATTGCTTACAGGTAAAAAAGCGACTACATATCCGTCCGTAGTAGAACAGCTTAAAGAATTCGATGTAGATGTTATTGAACAAAGTTTCGTGAACGAAGGAAATATCTCGACTGCTGCAGGCTGTTTTGCTGCTCAAGATCTCTCAGCTTGGATTATAAGAACCCTAATCAATGAAGAAATGGTCGATACTGTGCTAGAAACTGTTCAGCCAGTAGGCAAAGGTTTATATTTTTAATTTCAAATCAAGTTGAGGGAGTGGTTGCTCCTAAAAACAATAATATGAGACTTTTTACTTGATGGCGACGTAATATGCCTCCATTTTCAATTTAATTAAATAAAAAACCCGCGAATCATTCACGGGTTTTCCTCTTAATAACTAATTGCTATTGTACCTTCACCTGCATGAACCGCAAATGAAATTGGTAATGGATATAGTTTGAAATCCATTTCAGGGAATGCTTGTCTAATATCTGAAATCCATTCTTCAGCTCCATCTTTATCGTTAGCATGGAACATGTGTAGTACTTTTGGTAATTCTTTTTCAAGCTCATTTTTAATATATTCTCGACATTTTTGGATTTTGCGAACTTTCTTTTCAAGTAAAAGCTCTCCACCTTTTACTTCTAATATTAAGTTGACACTTAATAAACTTCCAAGTAAAAATTGAACTCCTTTTACACGTCCACTTGCGTAAAGGCCTTTTAAACTTTTCGGGAATACGTGGAAAGGTCTTCTTTTTTCATCTACTAATGTTTTGTGTATATCTTTTAACGTCATACCATCATTGTATAACGATTTCGCTTTTCTAATTAGTTCATCCATTGGATAACTTGTTGTTTCACTATCCAATACCGTTAATGGGAAACCTGCCATTTCTGCAGCTAACTTCATGTTTTGATAAGTTCCACTTACTTTTCCGCTAATAGCAACTGCAAATCCCTCTTCATATTCTTCTTTGCATTTCGAAAATAACTCTACCATTTCCCCTATGTTAGGCTGTGATGTAGTGACAGTTTTACCTTCGTTTAACGCATTATAGACGCGCTCACGCACACCTTCTTCACAATCTTTGTACGACACACCATCAATAATAACTTCAATTGGGATAACAAAGTTATCTCCTTCTGTTGTAAAACTCGCAGTTGTACTATCAGTAATCCAAGCAACACGCTTCATGTTGTTCCTCCCTTAATTCAATTCCTCTTTTCTGACTTTTCTATATATTTATGTTACGAAAAGAGAATATCCCTGTAATAGTAACAGGACTTTATTGTTTTGGCTATAGTAGATGCATATTAAATGTGAATATTTTTTGTCATTTTCACGAAAAAAAGAAGAAAACCGAAGTATTTGCCCCATTTTCTTCTTATCGTACATTATTTAAAAGTTTCATTATCTAAAATTACAACATAATCATTCGTCAATCGGCCAGCTTCTTTCGTATAACTAACAAGTCTTTGTATGTTATCACAACTAAGTTTTGCTCCCCATACGAGTAATGGTACACCGATAAAATCGATGTGGAACCTTCTAGAAAATAGTCCACCGAAAGTCATAGGTAAAGGTACTGTTGGTGATGTATTAGAAAAAATAATTTTTTCATGGCTATGATAATGTTTTTGCAGAATCTCTCCTAAATGCTTCATCGCAGGTACGACGACTTTGGATGCCCCGCACCCAATTGTATATACAGGATTCTCATATTCGTCTACTCCATGAAAAATGATTTTCCCCATATCCTCTGTTTTCAATTTATTAAAGTAATCTACATTTAATATTTCTTCTTTCGTTAACTTACGATCCGTTGGTAATTTATTCAAATGATATGCTGCAGCGAGTGCAGTTGAATGCGTTCCGCCGAAATCTGTGTAAATGAATATCATATTATCATCCCTTGTTGTAAAAATTCAATGTTATTTAGTATTACCGTCCACAGCATTGTTAAACAAGGGATACATGTATTTACACTTTTTGTATTAACTCGTTATATTTTTTCCAAATATAATATCGTCTACTTATTACTGTACCTAATGTGACGCATAAAAAGGCATTCGTAACAACCATTAATGTGTTGTGAGTACTATCAGAAAACATACTTTGCTTAATTACAATTTTCGCCCCTAAAATAATAAGAAGAATTATTGTGCTTAACCAATTTCCTTTTCGTAATACATGACCCGTTTCACTATCTATTCGAAATGTTAACGCTTTTCCTCTAATAATCCCAAGAACCAATCCAATTCCGAGCATGACAACGAATAATAGTAATTGTAATATAGTTAATTGTCCCATATGAATAATGGACTGAATTGTTACAAAGCACAACAAAGTCGGAACGAGCCAAATGCGATTAACTTTCACTTTACGTTCCTTACTTTGCATTAACACGATAATAAGAATAACAAGTAAAATATCCATTTAGTATCCTCCTTTATACTTGTTTACCTATAAAATTATATTCACCTCTTTTTACTCCATACTTAAAATGCAATAGTCACTTTAAATTGTAAAATATGGAATGAGATTCCTCATCAGTCTGAAGTATTATTTTTAAAAATAAAAAGACATACTTTTTACTCGTACGTCTTTAGTATCTATATTCGTATTTTCATATACCTGTTTAAGCCATTTATTTTTCAGTTAACTCCATACCTTTAGGATTAGTTTTATTTAACACTCGAAAATTAAATTTACTTGCTAACATTAAAGTGATTTTATAAATAAAATATCCAACAATAGAACCTATAACGTTACAGATCACATCATCAATATCAGTAATACGTCCCCATCTACTAAACAAAGACTCCATTAGTTGTAATAATTCGATACTAATTGATATAACCAAGCCTAATAAAATAGTGTTTTTAAGCTCTTTAAATTTATCCCATATAATTGGTGCTAAAAATCCTAAAGGCATTAATAATAAAATATTCCCGCCTACATTTCTTACTATGATACCAATCATAAATAGGACATCACCATCATAAGCAATTCCTATTTTCCCTATATCTTTAATAATTGAAACAAAAGGGATAATATTAATTGAAAGTCTAATATGTTCAATACTAGTTGAAAAACCAATTGGTATGGGGAATAAAGTTACCGCAACAACCATACCAATATATATTGCGAACAGAAAACTAATTAGTTCTTTCCACCAATTTACACCTTTTTTACTTTTCATTCCAATTGAAATAATTCGTACAAGCAAATAACAGATAACTCCTACTATGATAAAAACACTACCATTAATCATATACAAACTGTTAACACATCCCTTCATAGTAATATTTTATAAATCCTTAAATATAAATACAATGATTAAGAATTCACTTGTATAGAATGAAATATTTTTCAAAACAAAAACAATCGTGAACTCGTTTAAATTGTTTTCTTATCTCTTCTTTATTTTCACCCGTATAATGAGCAAATGTTTGAACTGGATATAGCCGATCTATATTACTTTTCATTACACCTTTGATCTCGTCTGTATGATTGGAGTATACGTGTAAATATGAATCTACGTTTACGAATCCGTTCTTTTCATACCATCCATGTACCCATAGGTTATCCCTAGTCCATGCTTCTAATCGATTTAGGTTATGTTCTTTCGCTAACTTCTCTGCCTCATTTAATAGTTGATTAGCAATCTTCATTCTACGGAAATCTGGATGAACTGCAATATGCCAAATCATGCCGCCAAGACCAGTCCCTCTTGAGCAAACTGTACGTTCTTCTAATTCATATTCAATATCTATTAAACCCACAATTCGATTTTCATATAGAGCTACTAATTCAATAGCAGGCTTTTCATATTTTTCTTTCTCTCTAAATACATTATCGTAATATGCTGTATCTAAAAAAGACAACACACGACAACGTACCCAGCCTGTTTCATCAGATTTTTTATACGCTCTAATCTTAATATCCATGTAATCTAAAAACTCCCTCTATATTTTTATTAATTTTTTAATTCCTATATCGTTAATTTGGATATATACCACTTGAACACTCTAATCCATAGTGTAATTCTTTTACGCTTTTCGAAATTACATGCTGTGTATTGATCATAATGCAACTAAGATTCTTCCACCTAATTATTATTCAATATATAGATGGAAGACTCCTCTAGTTACATACACTAATTAAAGAGTGACACTTAAAATTATTTAGAATCTATTGTTTCAGTATGATATACCTTGGATCTTGAAGGTAATAAGGTAAACACACACAATATGATAGTTATAAGTAGCATTACGAATGATCCTACGATAACGACAAGTTGTATAGAAATAAATTGAGTTGTAACTCCGAACAATATCGTAATTAAAATGGTTATGACCGCAATCACAAGCTCATAAATACTCCCAATCCGTCCCATCATATGGACAGGTACATTATTTTGATAAAAGGTGTTAAATCCTGTATTTGCATATGCCATAGAGAAAGATAAAATAAAGAATCCGATAGTAGCTATTAAAAACTCATTTGAAAAAGCATAAATTAAATAACCGATAGCGATGAATAATGATCCTATTCCAATTAAAAATGAAGGTGTTAATTTTTTTGATAATATTGTATTTGTTATGGCTCCTAAAATAAACCCGGCTCCAGCGATACTAACTAAAAAGCCATATTCACTATCTGTTAACAATAAAACTTCTTTCGCAAATGACAATTCAAGTGAATCAGTTGCGGCAACTAAAACCATCATCCCTTGAAATAAGAAGTACACAAAAACGATATATAAAGATTTCTTACTGAAATTTAAAACGATGTTCCAATCTTTTTTTAATACAGCTAAAGATAACTTTTCATTTGACGTAGTAATATCGGATTTTTTATCAAGATTAGGTAACAGTAATGTAATTACTCCTGCTAAGAGAAATGCTATAGCATTTATATATATAGCAAACTCTGGTGTACTTGCAATTAACAATACTCCCGCTATCGCTGGACCAATTAAAAATGCACCAGATCCTATTAAACTACGTAATGAGTTAAAATGTTGTCTTTGCTCAACTGGAATTAATTTCGTCATATACGTCATAGCAGTTGGCTCATAAATTGCACTGGCCATACTAATAAAGAATACGAACACATAAACAATCCAAAGTGATGGAACTAAAGGTAAAATAGCGATAAATACTGCACGATATATATCGAGGTGAATCATTAACTTCCGTTTATTTAAACGATCAATCATACTTCCTGACCAAGCGTTTGTAAATAAAGCGGCTAATGGTTGAATTACATATAAAGTAACAACAGCTAAGGCTGAGCCCCCCATATTATAGACAAGTACATTCAGTGCTATTAAGTAAATCCATGCCCCTAAATTTGCAATACCAACTCCGGACAGTAGTAATAAAGGATACTTCCAATCTTTAAATAAGTTTTTCATTTTAGGCCCCCGCTTTCCAAATTGTTTTAAAACAACAAAAAAATCCCACCCCCAAGACTTTTAGTCTTAGGGACGAGATTTATCATCGCGGTGCCACCCTAGTTTGTTAATATGTCGCCATATTAACCTTATCAGGTACTGCATTCTAATTCATGCTTATACCATAGCTCTATAACGGGAGCTCCCGTCACACCATCCCCTAATAATAGGTTCCGATGCGCTGCTCAGAGGCTTGGTTCAATAAAGAATTTTTACTCCTTTTCAGCTAAATGGAGCTCTCTGTGAAAAATTCATTTTATTTACTCTTCTCTTCACTGCATTTGATTTTTTCCATATTATCACAATTATTTTTAACTGTAAATAAAAAATAATCAGATATTTAACGACCTGCTTCTGTTAATTCACTTATTTATTATTTTTTCTGAAAATTACGGTGCGTGAAATTACTTATAACTCTAAAAAGAACCTATTGGATCTAGGCTCTTCAAAGTGTTGAAATTAATTTGTATTTGCCTCTGCTAACGGTTGTAACGGTGGTTCTAAGTCTAGTTGTAATGCATCTCCTTCTTGTATAGCTTGTCCTTTTTCAATGCTTTGATTTGTTACATAGCCCGTACCTGTAGTTTTTAAATCTAATTTTAATAATTTAGAGAAATACATAACATCACGCATTGACCACCCTTGTAAATTTGGCATTCTTGCGTTGCTTCCTAATAAAAAGATACGATCTCCTTCACTCATTACTTCACCAGACTGCGGATATTGTTTTATTATTTTTCCTTCACCTAAAATTATCGGTTGGAACTTCTCTTTTTTCACCTTATTCTCTACTGTATCCATTGATTGACATGATTTTGTACTTTTAATTGGGATTTTTTCGTTGCATCGGCCATTTGTTTTTCTGTGTATGGTTTCACCTTTAAATATTCAAGGCTATTTTTCACAACTGGTTTAAATATTTCAGCAAGCGGCTGAGCTCCATACTCGTCCCCCTTTAGCTTTGGCTGCTTAATAGCTAAGTATACAATTAACTCTGGGTCATTAATTGGAGCCATTCCTAAAAATGAAAAAATATAATTTTCTTTTCCTTCCATATATCGTCCATTTTCAGGATTCGGAATTTGTGCTGTTCCTGTCTTACCTCCTATTGGATAACCGTCCACTTTATACATTGTACCGGTACCTTTTGAAGACGTAATAACACGCTCCATTAAGTCTCTTACCTTGTCCGCTGTCTCTTTTTTTATCGGATTTCCAGTTTCTTTCGGTTGATTTTCCATAATAACTTGATTGTTTGTTGGATTTACAACTTTGTCAACGATATATGGTTGCATCATTTTCCCGTCATTAGCTATAGCAGTAGCTGCTTGGATTAATTGAATCGGAGTTACTGTAGAACCTTGTCCGAAAGAAGTTGTAACTTGTTCAATTTGTGTATTTAATAATAAAGTATTTTTACTTTCACCAGGTAAATCTATGCCGGTTTTTTGGTTGAATCCAAATTTATTCATATATTGCTTAAATTTATCTGGTTTTAATAACTGATCTTCTAAAATAGAAAAAGCTACGTTTGATGATCTTTCAAAGCCTTCATCAAATGTAATAGATCCCCATCCAAATCCACCATTATGATCTTTAATATCAGATGAACCAACGGAATATTTTCCTGATTGGAAATATTCTTTCCCGTTATATACCCCTTCATTAATTGCAGCAGCTAGCGTAAATATTTTCATTGTTGAACCTGGTTCGTATGCATTTGCGATTGGATCATTCAAAAAATATTCGATATCGCCTTTATTAGGATTAAAACTAGGTTTACTAGACATTGCTAAAACTTTTCCTGTCTTTGGATCCGCTATGATTCCTACTAACATAGAAGGATCATAGTACTCTTGTGCTTTATTCATCGCTTCTTCTAAAAAACTATTAATTTGTTTATCTAGCGTAAGGTATACGTTATTCCCATTTTTAGCGGGCTCTATTTTCCCTATATCATTTGTAAGCGGGATTCCTCTTGGTGCTCCCACATATTCTATTTTCCCATTTGTCGAGCGCAAATATTTATCCAGACTCTTTTCAAGTCCAAATTTCCCTTCTGTATTTCCTTTATCATCAGGTCTAGCAAAACCAAGTATATAGGATGCAAAATCTTCATTTGGATATACTCTTGCTTTCTCTGTCATAAAGGATACACCTGGGATTTTTAATTGCCTAATTTGTTCCTTCACTTCCCTAGTTAAATTCCGGCCAACTTTTCCAATTTCAACTTGCGTACGTCCCTCATGAAAATTTTTTAATACATCCTCTTTATCAATTTCAAGCGCATCAGCTAATCGCCCTGCAGTTTCATCTTTATTTTTCACTTTATTTGTTCCTTTTAAATTCACAACAACACGATACGTTGTGGAATCTTGGACAAGCACTTTTCCAGCTTGATCATATATTGTGCCACGATTTGCTTCCAAAACACCATTTTTATTATGTTGCTCGTTTGCTAGATCCTTTACATTCACATTATGCAAGACTCCTACTGCCTGAATATAGAAAAACCGCGAAAGCATAATAAGAAACAAAACAATAAAAGCAACCATAAAATACCGCGCGCCTTTATTCGTTTGAAGTTTATGCATATTTATCTCCTTTCTTTCACAAATAATTACTGCGATAGTGTGCTATAAATTAAGTAGTTTTTGCTTTCAATACTATATGTTTCGAACTTTTCCTTTTAATTCCTTTAAATCGTACTGAAAGTAGCTATTGTTTCTTTTTTTATTTTTGTATTTACAATACGGTGCGTGAAATTTTCGAATATTCAGTCATAAAATAGTTAACTTATAATAAGCTACAAATTTAACGAATTTCCCGAAAAAATTCTCCTTCCTCAAACATGTGAAGGGCGTAGCCCAACGATAGGTGGGAGATGAATTTCGGTTTGACAGTAGTCAAAAAATTTTGATAAAGTAGCTATATGAGGTTCTTTGATAACTTGATATAGAAGGTAGCAGGAAGAAAATAGAGTGCGAAAACCAAGCCATTCGGTTCCTGCGTAAAATATCAACCGTATAAAGAGAACATCCAAGCGTTGGTCATCTAGGGATGGAACGCCCCGAAGTAACGCTCAGGGAGACGAAAGGTTGCTTTCGTCGTGGAACTGAGAAGCTCCCACTTCAAGCTTTGCTAAGTGGTGAGTAGTTCACTAGGTACTAACTCAGTTGCACTTTCCCAACTCTTTTAATGCATATATATCCTTTTCTTGTGCACAATAAAAAAGTTCCCCACTGGATTTCCAAAGGAGAACTTTTAAACAAACTTACAAATAGTTATTTATAAGAATTAAGCTATATGATTATATTTCGCTAAAAAAGGAATTCGTTTCGCTACTAATGCGTACATTTTAAATACAAATTTCGCTATCGGTTCAAACATACCTGTACTTTGCACTACTAAACCGCTCGTAATAAATGTTAAGAAAGCAGCACCAAGTATATCTAGAGGATAATGAACTCCTACGTACATACGTGATACACCAACTAATACTGCCCAAATAAGAGCGACATATTTAAGTTTTTCTCCTCTAAGCAAAAATACAAATGCAATGGAAAATACAAGTACAGAATGATCACTTACAAATGATGAGTCTGCTGCATGTGGCACTAATTGATGTACATCATGTGATACAAACGGACGTGGATGGTAATATACCGCATGTATCACAACATTTACTAGTAATGCGATAATGACTGAAAGTGTCGTATATAACACTGTGTATTGTTTTTTAATGGCATTGACTTTCTTTCCATTATTAAACCATAAGATAAACATAAACAAAATTGCTACATATACAGCACTATTTGTAATTGCAATCATTAGCGTATCTAATAGTTTGGACGATCCAGCAAAATTATTAAACCATTGAAATACTGTGTAATTCATAATACTCTCTCCTTACATAAAAGCGTTCTTGATTTACACAGTATACAACATCAATATGAAAATGGGCTTAAACTTTTCTCATCAAATTCTCATTTTACTAGTACTCATTTGACAATAGTAAGACTAATTATATCGGCTAATTATGTATAAAGCTGAAAAACCTTTAAAACAATACGAATCATACGCTTTTTATGTGTAGAATACATAACATAGTTATTTAAATATACTAGTTGCGAAATCATATTTTTATTACATACGAAGTGCGATATTACCAAATTGTTCTCCTTGTTCCATACGATTTAACGCCTGAATGGCTTCTTCTAACGAATATACTTTATCAATAATTGGCTTAATTTTATGTTTCTCTATAAACATAACCATTTCATGAAATTCCTCACGGCTACCCATAGATGTTCCCATTATATCGATTTGATTATAAAATAATGCTCGTAATGGTAATTCAATTTTATCTCCTGAGCTTGCACCGAAATTAACAATTCTCCCATTTGGTTTTAATACATCAAAGTATTTTAAAAATGTTGCTGGACCTATACTATCAATTATTAAATCTACTTTCTTTCCGCTAAAACTCTCTTCCCAATTTCCAGAACTATTAAAAGAAAAGTCTGCGCCGTATGTCTCGGCAAACTTTCTTTTACTCTCTACTCTTGAAGTAACACTTACTTTTGCACCAATTGCTTTTGCAAATAACATGGCAAATGTCGCTACACCGCCGCCTATCCCCGGAATTAAAACATGTTCTCCACACTTTAATCTACCCTTTGTAAAAAGTGCTCTATATGCAGTTAGTGCCGATAAAGATAGAACACCAGACTCTTCCCATGAAAGATATGACGGTTTTGCCACTACATTTTCAGCTGGCACAATAACATATTCTGCAAACGTTCCATCTTTCGGTCCACCTAACACTTCTGGTAACTCAGGTATTTCAGCAATATTATCCCATCCAATACTAGGATTAATAATAACCTCGGTTTGCAATAAAGCACCTGAAACCCCTTCACCAATTTCCGTAACAATACCTGCACCATCTGATCCTAAAACTAACGGTAATTGCATTTCTTTTCTATTATTCATTATAAATAAATCACGATGATTTAAGCCGGCTGATTTTAATTTCACTTTCACTTCTCCATCATTGGGTGTTATCTCTGGTAATACGTTATATTCTACCCCTTCAAATCCAGATTTATATTGTTGTACGATAGCTTTCATTATTATTCCCCCTTCATGATTCTAATGTACTAGAAAGTTCGAAATAAACAAAATAATTTGACCATAAAAAAGAAGGAATGCACAAAACATCCCTTCTTTCCGAATTATTTAAGTGAAACGGTAGGCAGTGTAATCGTAACGATTGTTCCATCGCCTTCTTTGCTCTCTATTTGTATCGTTCCGTTGTATTTCTCTATAAGTCGTTTTGCAATAGACAAACCTAGACCATTTCCACCCTGTTTTCGACTTCTTGCTTTATCCACACGATAAAAGCGGTTAAGAACAAAAGGTAAATCAGCTTCGGGTATTCCCGCTCCACGATCTATAATACGAATTTTAACTTTCCCTGATTGTACACTAGATTCAATACAAATATATTTATTAACTTCTTTTGTATATTTCACTGCGTTATCCATTACGATAATAATAATTTGTTCTAAGTAAGATGAAGGTATTGAGACATATGCCGCATCTCCACCTAGTTTCATATCAAATTGAAATTCAGTTTGAAGTACGCCAAAGTTTTGTGTAACTTGTTTTAATATGCTATTTACATGGACTGGATCAGCTGCGATTGGATGCATCTGTTCTGATTCAGCTCTTGATAGTTCTAGCAATTCTAAAACTAACTTATTTAAACGATCAACTTCCTTTAAACTGGATTGAAGCGATTTATCTAAAACTGCTGGATCATTTTTCCCCCACCGATTTAACATGGACAAGTGTCCTTGAATAATTGTTAGTGGTGTTCTCAATTCATGGGATGCGTCTTCTACAAACTGTTTCTGTTGTGTAAAAGAAGTTTCTACCTCATCCATCATTTCGTTAAAAAGAAACGATAATTTTGCAAGTTCATCATTATTTTCACGTACTGGAACTCGTTCATTTAGTCCATTTTTCTTAATCCGTTTCATCGTATCCGTTATATTTTGAACACTTGATAATAGTTTTTTCGTAATTAGTAAACCACCTAAAAAACTAAAGATTAGTCCACATATTCCGGCAATAGCCATTACCACTAGAATAATTTTTAATAAATGATCGAAAGTCTCTAAGTTTTTCGTAAGTTCAATAGTACCAGTGAACTCTTTTGTTTGAATTGGTATACGCTGAACTAATATGCGATCTTCTACATGTCTTTTTATAAATAATTCCTCTTGTGTAACTTGTTTTGGTTTTATCCACGATTCATTAAACTCTCGCGAAACAGTAACAATTGTTTTCCCGTCCATACCGATAATACGAATCATTTGATGTTTATCAATCATATTGTTTAAGAAATCTATACTGTTTTCAAACGTTTTACTCGAAAGGGTATCATTTTTATCTTGGAAATAGGCCGCTATTTCTGTCACTTGTCTATTTATTTGTTTCTGTTCATAGTCTATAGTCCACTTATTTATTACAATAAACTGCAGAGCACTATATAAAATGAATAAAATAAATACTAGAGTCGTCGACCAAAGTGTTAGTTTCCACTTTATAGGTAGATTTCGAATTCGATGCACAATATTTTTAATCATTTCATTATATATCCAGCACCGCGGACCGTTTGGATATATTCCTCCTTATCCACACCATGTAACTTGTTACGTAAATAACGAACGTATACATCAACGATATTTGTCTCAACCATCGCGTCATATCCCCATACTTGATCCAATAAAACATCACGGGTAAGTACTCTATTAATATTTTTCATAAACATCAGTAATAGTTCAAATTCTTTATTTGTTAGTTCGATTTCTTCATTTCCTTTCGTAATCGCTCGCGATTCAATCTGGAGCTGTAAATCTTTGAATGTAAGAGATGAAACATGTTTATTTTCTATGTGTTCTTCTCGTCTAAATATAACTCTCATTCGCGCTAACAGCTCTTCAATTGCAAATGGTTTCGGAAGATAATCAGCGGCTCCGCTATCTAATCCTGTCACGCGGTCCATAATACTATCGCGTGCAGTCAACATAATAATAGGTGTATTTTTAGTTGCCCTTAATCTACGACACACTTCTAGTCCATTTAACCCAGGCAGCATTAAATCAAGTAAAATAAGATCATAATTTGTTTCAAGTGCGGCTTCTAATCCCTTTCTTCCATCAAACTGAATGTCTACCTCATATCCTTCATACTTTAATTCTAATTCTAAAAAATCAGCTAAACTTTCCTCATCCTCAATAATTAATATGTGTTGCAACAGTAATTCCTCCTATACAGTTAAATGAATGAGTAATCCTATCCCAAATATAATTGCAATGATTTGATGTGCTTTTCTATACAATATCAAGGTTGTTTTTTTATTATGTTTCTGTAGGAAAAATCCAACGATTCCTAGTATGATTAAAATGAAAAGAGAGAATATACCACTATAAAATATAAGCATATGCCGACTTCCTTTTAATAAAAAATAAATGCCGTGAGTAATTGATACAGCTAATACAGTATATCCAATTAATACGTGAAACTTTTTAATAAAAAGATATACATCCTTTATCAATTTAAACCCAATTATATTTTTCTTTTTAAAAAATAACCATATATGACGTAAAATCCATAACGATGCAGCTAAAATTGCCCCGTATTCACTTAAAGAACCTAATTTCTTATTTAACCATTTCACATTTAATACGTTGCCGTATATTACATCTATAAACAGCACTGCTGCACTACAAAAAATAATAGTAATGCCTATAATTTTAACATACAAATGAAAGTATTTATTTCTTAGTACCTTCTCCAATTCATTTAAGCTCCTTCCTTATAAACCTTCTGTAACAAGCAGAATATCAAATTAAAAAGAAAGGAACATGAGAGAAAGATTAAAATAAAATGAGAATTTAAAGATCACTTGAATTTTCTAGCAATCATTTTTAGCTAATTTTATTATATTTTGAATAAACGGTGCTTTTGCATTTGTATATGAAGCACGATCAAACGGATATGTAGCTGCAAGTTGCTCTTTTAATTCTCTATATTCAATTTGTGCCCATTTATGTTCTCTAAGAAAATCACGAAATAAAATGTTATTCTTCCACTCCTCACTATTATAAATATAAACATGTAAATGATGGGTACCAGCTCTCCATTTTCCCTTTCTAAAAAAACGCCAATTAGGTGTTTCTTTTGGAACATATTCATATCCAATTTTTATTAGCGCTTCAATCCACTTTTCGATAATTTGCAAATCCGTTACGCCAATCATCATATCTATTAGAGGTTTCGCTCCTAATCCCTCTACAGATGTACTTCCAATATGTTCAATAGCAATACAATCTTCTCCGAATAAAGAAATAAATTTCTCTTTTTCTATTACATACTCTTCATGCCAGTCATTCTGATATGGTTTAATTACGATTTGTTGTTCCACTTGTTCCACCTTCTTATAATTATTTATTATTATATTTATAAAATTTCATGTGATTAACATAGGATTTTCACAAAATATGTCGAATACTGAAATATACAACTTAATTATAATAAATGCGAGGTATATTATGAAAGCTAATCCAGTTGAAATTCAGTTAAATCAAATAACATTCCAATTAAAAGAACATCATAATTTTGATTGGCTTACGAAATTAGGAACCGTATTTGCGGTTTTTGACCAGCAAGATTCAGGTAATCTATCTTTCGGTGTAGAAAAAAATGGGCATAAGAAATTTATTAAATATGCCGGAGCAAATACAATTGCATATAACGGTAAAATCAGTGATGCTATTGATAAATTAAAAAATTCAGTTTCCCTATATGAGACATTAAAGCATGAATCGCTTATAAAACTAATTGAACACTTTCCAGTTCACTCTGGATATGTATTAATTTTCGATTGGTTTGATGGTGAATGTCTTCATTCGCATTGGAGTTTCCCGTCTCCTGAAAAATATACAAATCCAAACTCTCCATTTTATAAATTTAAGCATCTATCAGTTATGGAACGAATTCAATCCTTAAATTCTATTTTTTCTTTCCATACATATATCGAAGAGAAAAACTACGTAGCACTAGATTTTTATGACGGTAGTATTTTATATAATTTCCATACAAATGAAACGCTGATTTGTGATATAGATTTATACAATAAGAAACCCTATGTAAATACAATGGGACGACTATGGGGATCCTCACGTTTTATGTCCCCTGAGGAATTTCAGCTAAACGCTATCATTGATGAGAGAACAAATGTATTTAATATGGGGGCAATGGCTTTTGCGCTTTTAGGTGGTGAAAAAGATCGTTCCTTTATAAAATGGGAAGCAAGTAAGGAGTTATATGAGATAGCTTTCCGTGCTGTAAGTGCAAACCGTTCGGAACGATTTGCATCAGTTGAAGAATTTTATGTAAAATGGTTAAACGTGGCAAATGCTGAAAAGATATAAACCTATATTTTCAAAACCAATATATAGTTTATACTATTATCATGTATAATACATATGAAATAGAAATTCAAAATAACGAGGCACATACTATGAACTTTGTTTATATTAATCAAAACGTATTAAATAATCTTCTCTACATTCTAATTAGTATATTTATTTTCTATTTTATATATGATAGCGGGCACTATTTAAAGAAATATAAAAAACTACTTATTATACTTTGTACGAGTATACCTCTTATTTTATGTATGCGCTATCCTATCTATATGGATGAAAATTGTATTCATGATTTAAGACAAATACCAGTTATAATAGGTACGCTTTATGGTGGCTTCCCTGTCGGTATCATATTGTTTACTATTTTATTAGTTACAAGGTTTTCATTTTATGGGTTTAGTATGTTAACCATACTAGTTTATGGCACAATGTTTATCATTACAGCGTTCGCATCCGCAAAATTTAATAAGCATAATAGAAAAGTTAAAGTAGCATATGGAATGTTTTTAACATTTTTTTTAGCGATATTTACAACTGTAATTGTATTAACTTTATCAGATTTTGAAGTGAATAATTTATACATTATTTATTTCATAATATTACCAACTATTTTGATGTTGTTTGTCATTTATTTTAATGAAGTTTTAAAAGATGCTGTAGGTATGCGATCGAAGCTAATTAAAATGGAAAAAATGGAGATAGTTAGCCAACTTGCTGCTAGTATATCGCACGAAGTTAGAAATCCCTTAACTGTCGTAAAAGGATTTACTCAACTTTTAAAAACACCAAATTTAACTCCAAAATCAAGAGACGAGTATATTGAACATATACTTGAAGAGTTACATCGTGCCCAAGGAATTATTGATGATTATTTAACGTTTGCCAAACCCGCTTCAGAAAAATTAGATCATATTTCAATAGAACAAGAGTTAAATCGAGTTATTAACATGATCTTACCGTTATGTAATATGAACACAATACATATTACAAAAGATTTCTCTACGGCAACAATTGTTGGTAATAAACAGCACTTTCAACAATGTTTTTTAAACTTAATAAAAAATAGTATTGAAGCAATGCCGAATGGTGGTACTTTAAATATTTCCTCATCTATTAGTAATAATAAAGTTATCATACGAATTGAGGACAGCGGCATTGGTATGTCACAAGAGCAAATAAATCGATTTGGCGAACCATATTTTAGTACGAAAACGAAAGGTACAGGTTTAGGTACAATGGTTGCTGTTAAGATCATTGAAACGATGCAAGGTAGTTTAAAAATCCGAAGTATTGTTAATAAAGGTACAACTTTGACAATTACATTGCCGAAATGTAATATGAACTCATCTGAAAACAAATAAAAAAGGAGCATAATTGCTCCTTTTTTTATTTCGATACATAAGTATCTTCTATGTTTTTTAAGTTTACATTTGTGGAGACTAATTAGAAATTAGTACCCTCCGCCCCAGCAGCTGCATCCTACGATAATTAATAAAATAAATAACACAACTAATAAAGCGAAACCTCCACCAAAACCACAAGAACCACCGTAACTCATAATTTCTCCTCCTTTTGGTTTGAAAACTAATAGGTAGTTGATCATTTTAACTGGTTCGTATTATACATTATGAAAATATCCTCTTTTTGAGCATGTCTACATAAAAATAAGTAAAAGCACTCATTTGAGAGTGCTTTAAAATGGATACCAAAAGTTTTGAAATACATGTAACTTTAAATATACTGCTACAATTAAAATAAAAGCACCTACAAATAAAGCAATGAAATCCCCGCTTTTTGCTTTATTTGTATAAAACCACGTACGTTTATCCTTCTTTCCAAATCCTCTTAAATCCATTGCATTTGAAACTGTATCGATTCTCTCTAGAGAATGAATAATTAAAGGCCAAAAAATTAAGACACGGTTTTTCATACGGGTCCATAAACTTGCTTCTCCTTTTTCAAAAGCTACTCCTCTCGCCTCTTGCGCATGTTTAATAACTTTATATTCGGACTGAATATCAGGTATATAACGTAACGCAATATTTATTGCATAGGTAATTTTATAATGAATACGAAATTTACTTAAACTACTCACAAATTCGCTTGGATCAGTCGTATAAATAAAAATAAGTGTAAATGGTAATAACGTAAAATATTTTAATGAAAGTGTTGTTGCATAAAATAATGTTTCATAAGTAATTGTCGCATATCCGATATGTAAAAACGAAGTATATGACTCAGTTAATTCAGATCCATGGGTTGGTGTAATAAATAAAATCATGACAGAATTTAATAAACTAAATGTAAATATAACACTAAAAACAATTAAAATTTTACGAAATGGAATCTTTGCAACAAGAAGTCCGATACAACCAATCATAAAAACAATAAGCAATATGCGAAAATCAAAAAACAAAAAAGTAAGCGTCATACAAAAAATAAATAACAACAATTTCACTGCTCCATCCATACGATGAAAGTATGTACTATTCATGTTCCTCCCTCCTAGTAACCTCAAAATAAAGTTCTATAAACCTTTCAGGATAGGCAATCCCACTAAATTTAACTAACTTGAATAATGAACTTTCCCTTAGATTCGCTCTTTGTAGCGTTTTTGAATGACCTAATACGATAGACGCAGTATTATTTGCAATAATTTGCCCTTCATGTAAAACGATAGCTCTGTCTGCATATTCTAGTGTGAGATTCATATCGTGTGTGATAAAAATAAAAGATATTCCCTTTGCAGCTAGTTTTTTTATAAACGACATAAACTGTTTATAATGATAATAATCTTGTCCCGCTGTCGGTTCATCTAAAATGATCAGTTTCGGATTTGTTGTTAGTACACATGCAATCGTTACTCTCTTTTTTTGTCCATAACTTAATGCCTGAATTGGCCAATTACGAAATGGATACAAACCACAAATTTTTAATGTTTTTTCCGCTCTAAGCTTAATTTCTTCCTTTGAAATCTTTTTTAATTTTAATGAAAATGAAACCTCTTCTATAACGGTAGGTTGCGTAATCATATGATTTGGATTTTGCATCACATAAGATATAATCTCTCCACGTTTACGAATAGACCAAGAATTAATATTTACTCCAGCAAATAAAATCCTATCATTTTTTGTTTTGTTTATACCTATAAGACTATGAGCTAATGTTGATTTTCCAGCCCCATTATGCCCTAAAAGTGCTACAATTTCCCCTTCTTTAATTGAGAAATTTACATTGTCTAATACTTTTTGTTTATTAGGATAGGAGAACGATAAATTTTCTACTTTTAATAATTCTTTGTTGGTAGGAGTTCTTTTACAAAAAACTTGCTTCTCCATCCACTCATTTATTGCGCTACTTACACTTTCACTTTGAAGATTTTCAAGTGGATATATTCCAGCATTATTACTATCAAAAGGTAATCTCTTTAATCCTTCTATGTACATAGGTTCTCTTAAGCCGATAGATGGTAATATATTTGACGTTAAAATCTCTTCTGGAGTGCCTATCGCAACAATTTCCCCGTCATCCATTAAAATGATTTTATCTAAATCCAGATTTAACATTTCTTCTATACGATGTTCAATAATTACAATTGTTTTATTATATTGTTTATGTATATCTTTAATCAGTTCTATTGTTTGTAAGCTACTTACTGGATCTAAATTCGCTAAAGGTTCATCAAATAATAATATATCGGTATTCGTTGTTAACAAACCTGCTAGAGAAACAGTTTGTTTTTGACCTCCTGATAATTCATGTGGACTTTGTTTATGAAATGAATGCATCTTTACCTTTTTTAATGAGTCTGAAACAATTTTTTTCATAGTGTTTTGATTTACACATTCATTTTCTAAATAAAAAGCTACATCTTCTTCTACTGTAAGACCAATAAATTGAGCATCTTGATCTTGTAAAATTGTTCCTACCTGTTTACTCTGTTCAAAAATACTCCCTTTCCTTGGGTCTTTTCCGGCAATGAAAATATTACCAGTACTAATTCCCCCATAAGAAAACGGGATTAGCCCATTGATACAATGAGCTAACGTTGACTTCCCTGAACCACTACGTCCAGCAATTAATACTTTTTCCCCAGGATATATATGAAAAGTAATGTCCTTTACAGTAGGTTGCGCCGTATGCTCATATTGAAAGCTAAATTGTTCAAAAGAAATAATTGGTTGCATGTTAACATCCCTACTTTTCAATTTTTAAATGTGTATGTTTCTTATTAGACTTAGCTAGACCTATTGTAATTGGTAACCCAAGTACTAAAAATACAATAACATCCGCAATTGTTGCTCCTAATACTTGTATAACAATTTTGTCAAACGGTTCTCCCATCACAATAATATCGAATGCACCAGCAAATATAATAGCAATGACAATACCAAGTAACCCCGCAATAGCTAAATAAGAAATATTCCCCTTATTATACGTCCCGTTTTTCACACTAAAGCCAACTCTTTTTTGAATGAGTCCCATTGCAAAGCCGATAATGCCTGAACTAATAACCCATCCCCACCAAATACCCCAACCAGCGATTGTATCCGTTACGGTATGACCGATAAGTCCTATTAGCAGTCCTGCCACTGGGCCAAATAACGCTCCAAAAACAGTTAAAATAGCTAATGCAGGTTTAATAAATGTATTTGGTGCAATTGAAAATCCCCAAAGTCCTAATATCCCGTATAATGCTGCTCCAATTCCGATTGCCACTACTAACTTCGTTGATAATTTGTTCATTACAATTCCCCTCTCATATTAGTCAACTTTTATTACTCTATATTTATTTTGAAATTGAATTATGCATCGACACTCCCTTTCTATACAACAAAAAATGACCCCTTATATAAGAGGTCATTTTCTTTCACGTTCAAGAATCCTCTTATCTTCCAAAAAACACATCGTGTCCTCTGCGGAATTAGCACCTTCCTATAAATGTACATAGGGGTTGCTGAGGTTTCATAGGGCCGTTCCCTCCACCTCTCTGGATAAGTATTAATTTGTAATTCGTATTATGGCACCAAGAAGAATAAATATCAACACTTTTCTAATTATTTTTATTTTTTGTTAAATGATACATTTAAATCATTGTATTCTTATCGGAATTATGAAATAATGAACTCAAAATTGTTTCGGGAGGAATGTATAATGAAAGTAATTGGTTTAATTGGTGGACTAAGTTGGGAATCTACATCGTTATACTATAAACATATAAATACACTTACACTCTCTCAATATGATCAAAATGCAAAGCTTGTTTTATATAGCATGGATTTTGGCGAGGTAACTACTTTATTACAAAATCATCAATATGAAGAAGTGAAAAACGAATTAGTTACCGTTGCAAAAAAGGTTGAAAATTCCGGGGCTGAATGTTTATTAATGTGTTCCAATACGGTCCATTTATTTGCTGAAGAAGTAGAACAGGCAATATCAATACCACTCCTTCACATCGGTGATGTAAGTGCTAAAGAAATGGTAGAGCATAATATAAAACGTATTGGACTATTAGGAACGAGACAAACGATGGAACAAGACTTTTATAAATCTCGTCTAGCGAATTATAACATTGAGACAATTATCCCAATTAAAGAAGATAGAGATTTTATACATCATGTTATTTTAAATGAATTAAGTAAAGGAATTATTTCAGAATCATCAAAAGAAAAGCTATTACAAATTGCAAAATCATTAATTCAAAATGGTGCAGAGGGTATATTACTTGGATGTACTGAAATTCCTTTGCTTATTTCTCAAAACGACCTTACTGTACCTGTTTTTGATACTGCTTTAATACATGCAAATACTGCTGTGCAGTTTGCGGGATAATAATATAAAAGCATAAAGGTAGCATCTCTATGCTTTTATATTGTCCAAACTATTTATTTAAAAGAGCTTTAATAACTTCGATTGCTTCTTTTGAACCACCGCATTCTAAAAAACTATCATTCAGTTTTCGTATACCATGTTTATACTTTTCATTTGAAAGAACGTCTAATACCGCTTCATTTAGAGTTTGCACATTAACATGCTCTTTCAATAATCTATGTGCTGCTTCCAAATCAGTTAATCTTTGTGCTATCATTGGTTGGTCTTTATCATGTGGAATTATGACAAATGGGACATTAAAATAAATAGCATCGTGCACACTATTCATGCCGCCATGTGTAATAAAAACATCTGCTTCACTTAATATTTCTGATTGTGGTACGTATGAAGCAATTAGAAAATTGTCTGGCGCTTTCTTAATTTTAGAACGATCATTTCTATCACCAATTGCCATTACAACTATTCCATCAAAATCTGAAAAAGTATCAATGCAAGTATTAAAGAATGGTTCGAGTCCTTCAAGGAGTGTTCCCATTGAGATATAAATAACTTTCTTATTTTTAAGTAATTCAAGTGGAAACTCTACATTCGTTTTACGCTTTGAAATACTAGGTCCAATAAAAATGTTATTTTCTCCGAACGCATCGCTATTAGGTTGAAAATAACGACTTGTGTACACGAGAGAAATATCCCCCTTATTATGCATAAATTGAAGATTGTTTTTGGGCTTTACTCCAAATTCGTGTTCTATTTGATATAATAACTTTTCAGAAAGTTCATCAGGTTGAAATTGTATTTCTGCATTTGGATGAAAAGGTAAAGTCTCCAAAAATTCTGGAGGAATTAAAAATATAGGAGAAGAAACTACGCCTGGAATTTGTAAATACTCCTTTACTAACTCTCCAGCACCAAATATATCATAAATTACGAAATCAAAATTTATTCTTTCACATAATTGTTTTGTAATTTTCAATATATATAAAGAAGTTTGAACATGTACATGAAAGAAAGAATTCAGCCCAGATGAAGTTTCATTATCAATAGAAATCTCCTTTAATAAATCTGGATGGGTATATACAGTCGCTCCCAAATCTTCAATTCTGCCTTTAAAGTGTTCTGTTGTAATATAATGTACATGATCCCCCCGTTCAATAAAGGCTTTGACTAAACCCAATGTAGGATTTACATGTCCTTCTGCTGGAAAATTAACCACTAAAATATTTAGCACTTATTTCTCACTCCTTACATTTCAATACTCTTATTAATCATACTGTAAATATTACCGTCAATCTTCACCTAATAGTCCTAATATGCTTGCTACTTAAGGTTGATAAATAATTATCAGTTAATAACATAAAAAAGCATCTACATAAGTAGATGCCTAACTGTGATAAGGAGTGTTCTGTGAGGTTAGAATAAGCTTTTCAGCTTGTCCTATGCTATCAATATATGATTTATTTTATAAAATGTGAATAATTGATAGAATTATTTTACCCATTTTATTCGATTAAATAGATAATATACCATTTCTACTTTACCTATTATACCTCGTTTCTAATTTATTCCTATGAAAAAACGCCTCTAGTTCACATGATTGCTAGAGACGCTTCGTACATTTTAATTCTCCTTAGGATCATCTATTTTTGGGGATTCTCCACTTAAACGCTTGTTTTTCAATTCGAAATAAGCATCTAAAACTTCTTTTCCAATATCAGAGTTAATGCCAGATTTATCATTAATAACCCATGGTACAACTACAGAGAACGCTACTTCTGGATTATCATATGGCGCATATCCTGCTAATGTTAAATTATAACATTCCTTTCTCTCGCCCTTTTCATTCCTTCCAATATCACTTTCACCACCATAAACTGTCTGTGCTGTCCCTGTTTTACCTGCTGGTTTATATGATGCTTTTTGAAACACCCTTACCCCAGTTCCATCACCTTCTTGGAATACCCTTCTAAATCCTTCTTTTACTTGATTTATATATTCCTCTTTCATATCGATTTTATTTAAAACGATTGGCTCTACTGCATGTACCACTTTTCCAATTTCATCTTTTTGCGACGTTTGCTCTCTTACCTCTTGAACAATTTGTGGCTTCATTCGATATCCACCGTTTGCAATTGTTGAAATATACTGTACAAGTTGAAGTGGTGTATACGTGTCATACTGGCCAATTGAGTAGTCTAATAAGAAACCAGGTTGATTATCTTTTTTACCAATTTGTCCAGCTATTTCATTCGGTAAATCGATACCCGTTGGAACACCTAATCCAAATTGCCTAAAATAATACCTCATTTTATCAAAGTACTCCTGTTTAATATTTAATGAGCTATTTTTCACATAATCCACACCTGCAATTTTTAATGCTGTATGAAACATATAAACGTTTGAAGAAACTTGTAACGCTCTTAAATCATCAATATTACCAAACTCTTTCCAAGACTTTTTTTCCTTAGTTCCTTTAAACTTCATTGGTGCATCATAAAAATAAGTACCTGGTGTTATCGCTTTCGTTTCAAATCCAGTTAAAACTGTCGCACCTTTCACTGTTGATCCAAGCTCGTATGAACTAGTCATTGTGCCTAATGCATAGTCTTCAACTTCTGTTTTTCCGTCTTTTTCTATAAGTCTTTTCCCAGCCATTGATAATACTTGACCATTTTTCGGATTCATCATTACAACGAAAGCACGGTCTAGCATGGATTCTGAACCTTTATATGCTTTTAATATTTTTTCAATACTTTCTTCTACTTTTTTCTGCAGCTCCATATCTATTGTTAAAGTTAAGTTTTTACCGCTCTTTCCCTCAGAAACTGTTTCTGTTCTAATAATTGTATTACCTTGTTTATCAGCAACGCTTCTTACTTCTTTTTTTGCCCCATGCAGTACATCTTCGTATTGCTGCTCGATATAACTTTTTCCAACCCTATCATTTCGGCTATAATCACGTATCAAGTAGTAATCTAATCGTTCACTCGGTAATCCTTCATCGGAATTAGAAATATTTCCAAGAACGGATCGGAATAATCCGTCATTTACATACACTCTCTCCCAATCAACCGATACGTCTACTCCTGGGAGATTCGCTAAACCTTCACTAATTATAGTAAATTCCTTTTCACTAACATCTTTTTTAATAATTTGGGGAGCCATTTGATAACCTGAAGTCATCTTACTTTTAATAGCTAACACTTTTATATCTTTATCTGTTAATTCCTGAAGATTTTTATCTGTAACTCGTTTTCTTTTTAACTCTTCTATTTTTTTATCTAGCTTCTTACCGCTAATATCCTTCTCTCTAAATGTATCTATTTCTTTTTTTGACACTAGATTTTCAGCCAGTTTCGGATTTAATTGCATCCAAAAATCTTTCTTATCTGTCTCAGTTAACTTAGTAATATCTTCTTGCGGCATTTCAATTATATCGGCAAGTTGCCTTGCAGTTTTTAATATATCTTCTGATTTTACACCTTTCATCTTTGTGTATGTGATCGTGCGTAAAGATTTATTATCGACAACCGGATTTCCTTCACGATCAAATATTTTCCCGCGCGGGACGGAAAGACTCACAGTTGCATTTTCCCTCTTTTCTACTTCATTTTTATACGTCTCTCCATCGAGAATTTGCACTTTCCCTAACTGTATAATCATTGCAGAAAATAATAAAAATACACAAAGAAATAAAATGTTTAACCGCGTCGGTATTGCTCTACCACTTTTTTTCTCTTGCTTATTCACTTTGTCATAATCTCCTCCTTACAATATTCCTCATAATAATAGAATCTATATATTAAAAGTAATGCACATTTTCTATACAGTACTTTATATAAATATTAATATACCGATAAAAACTTAATAGAAATTAAAACAAAGGTAAAGAAAAGGTAAAGTTTATTAAATTAAATATAAAAATACCCAATGAAAAAAGTTTAGCTTTTTTTCATTGGGTATTTAATCATTTATTTAAGAATGAATGCTAGAACGTATCGATATACATCTATCATCACAATTTGATAGAGGTTCTTTACTCTGAACTTTCGGCAAGTAAATCGTTACTGTTGTCCCGACACCAACCTCACTCATAATACTTATATTTCCTTGATGACTTTCAATAATTTTGTAACTTAACATTAATCCAATACCGGTACCTTTTTCTTTCGTACTATAAAAAGGCTCACCTAATCTTTTAATTCTTTCTTCAGGTATTCCTATTCCTTCATCAATTACATGAATAATGACACCATCATCGTTTATTTCTTTTATGTGGATTGTAATTTTCCCACCATTTGGCATAGCTTCGATAGAATTTTGCAAAATATTAATAAATACTTGTTTCAATTGATTTTCTGAGCATTCAATACTTATATCGTTGGATTCTGCATATAATTCGACTTGAATATTTGTCATAATTGCTTTTGTATTCATTAACGATACGACATTTTTATAAATTTGATAAATATTTTTTTGTTCTGTATTCATTTCATCTGTTTTAGCAATTGACAAAAATTCTTGGAGGATCGCCTCTATTCTTTCAATTTCCGAAAGCATTAGATCAAAATATTTTTCTTGATCCTCTTTATTAATTTGGAATAACTGTATAAACCCTTTTATGACTGTTAATGGATTCCTCACTTCATGAGCTACACCCGCTGCTAATTGACCGATTGCTGCAAGTGTATCTGATTTATTTAGTAATTCTTCTGTCTTTTTCCGCTCTGTAATATCACGTACAATGATCATTATTTTATCATGTAATAATGGTAAGCATCTAGCTTCAAAGAAATCAATACTCCCATTAATTGTAAGGGGATATTCCACAATTACATTCGTTCCTTTTTCCTTCACTTGATGAATTGCTTCCTGAAACTGCTGTGCTACTGGAGATGGTAATACTTCGAAAAACTTTTTTCCCATAAAAGCTTCTGCCGGTACGTAAAATTTCGAAGGGGATCCTGCTTTATAATCTATAATTGTGCCATCATCTTCTGTTAAGAAACATAAATCTGGTAAAGCTTTAAAAATTAATTCCAATTCAGACGTTTGTTGTTTTAACTGCTCTTCTATCGCTTTTAAATGTGTAATATCTACACCGACAGCCCAGTAGCTATACCCTGTTACAGGAAACTGTTCTGATATATTGGACCACATGATTGTTTTGATTTCACCATTTTTACATGTTAAGCGCATTTCCCAATCCCTGAAATTTTTTCCGCAAGTTAAAAATTTCGTTTGTATTTGGTGACGATAATTATGATCTGGGTACAATAATTGAAGGGCATTTGGATTTCCGATTATTTCTTCAGCCGTATAACCTGTTACAATTTCACACTCCCGATTCCACAAAACAAAATCTCCATTATAATCAAGCGCATCAACCATAACAGGCATGTTTTGTAAAATCGTATGTAGTTCCTCCTCTTTTCGAGAAAACAACGTTGTATTTTTACTTTGAATTACTTTTGTTGCTCCATCAATAATTAGATTTGAAAGCATTTCAAAGTATCTTTGACAATTGAAAATTTCGCTTTTGTTTGACCATACTACAAAAGATCCTAAATGTTGATTGAATATAAAAATGGGGATTTCAATTTTGGGAAGTTTACATATTTTCGTCTCATTTATTCCAAAAGAAAATATACATTCTTTTTCAGCATCAAGAAGTTGATGTGATATGTTGGTTAATTTATAAAACTGTTCTGCCATGGTTTCTATTGTACTCACATCAATAAGTTCCATTAGCCGCGCATTCATTCCTTTTTCACCTCAATATGTAAAATTAATACAAATTCAAAATTTATACTTCTCCATTATACGAAGAATGTACGTATAGGTATATAGCTGTAGAATAATTATTCGAACAAATTTTATTTTTCAATTAAAAACAGAAAAGAATTTGCATGAAAAATAAACTTTTAATCCATTTGTATTTACTCATCTCATACATGGTTTTGATATGAGAGTAATACACATCACCTTTAGTAGTATAAAAATACAAAAAATATAAAGTTCATAAAATTTTCACAATTAACATGAAAAATATAAACATTTATTCCAATATATTCTATATAATTAAAAGTAATAAGGCTTCTATGAACCTCATAGAATACCTTACCCCTAATAAAAAGAAAAAAAGAATCTATTTGGATTCTTTTTTTCTTTTTATATTACATTACATATTTATATAAGGCATGTGCAACACCGTGTTCTTCATTTGATAAGGTTTCGTATTGACACATCGCTTTTATTTCTTCCACTGCATTCCCCATTGCAATTGATATGTTCGCTTTTTCCATCATGGAAGCATCGTTTAGCCCATCACCAATCGCTACAGTATTTTCGACTGGAATATTCAGATGTTCTGCTAAAGTATATAGTCCATTTCCTTTTTGGGCATCTCGATGATTAATCTCTAAGTTATGCCAATATGAAGATGTAATTGCTAAATCAGTATTATACAGAAACGCTGCTTTTAACTTTTTTAATTTTTCTATATCATAAGAAAATGGTAGAAGCTTATGCACATGTATATCAGTTTCTACAATTGGTTTACAACTTTCTGCACCATGAAATGCTGTATGTTCAAGATATAATGCTGCAATCGTTTCTAACTCTTTCAAATCAAAATTTTCTTTTGAATTCTTCACATATTCGATTTCATTACGCACACTCTCTACGCCATAATCTGGTACATATACACCTTTATTCGTATAAAGCTGATAATATAAGCCATTCTCTTCAAGATAGTCTATAATCTCAAGTGCCTGCATATTTTCAATTGGATATCTCTTCATCATTTTTTTATCTTTATATATAAGCGCACCATTTTCCGCGATAATTGGACAGTCTAAATTAACTTCTAACAACAATCTTTCAATATCAACGATAGAACGCCCTGTACAAATTGCTACAACATGGCCAGCTTCCTGACATTTTCGAATTGCATCTGCATTCTCTTTACTAATCATTTTATTCCCTGAAAGAAGAGTTCCATCTAAATCAATTGCTATTAATTTCATTATTTCTTCACCACTTTCTATATATACACGAGTTCATATTAAACAATAGGTATCGTTTTCATACTGATCTCGTGAAGTACTCCTTATTTATAATTTATGAAAAGCGTTTCAGGTCAAGAAATAATTACAAATAAAATCAAAAGCTTTTCTTTTTAAAGAAAAGCTTTTGATTTTAATCTATGAATTATAACTAATATATTTTGTCTCACACATGTACACATTTTTTTCTTCAGTTGGGACATATACTTTAAACTTTTCTAAACGTTTTCCGTAAATATGAATCGTAATAACGCTTTCATTTTCAGCTATTTCAAGAATATGACAATCTGCTGGTGGAATGACTTTATCTGTTTCTCCTTCTCCCAAATAAAGATTTCCTGTATGCGTTAAATAAACATGTGAATTTTCAAACTGCTTAGTTTGTATAAAATTCTGCACCATTATCCTTCCTGTAAAAACACCTTCTACTCCCCATGTACCATCATGATCATGTAAAGGTGTAGATTGTCCATCTTTCCATACAAGAGCTAATACTTCAAATCTCTTTAAAGGATCTTCATATAATAAATGTCGTGCATATTGATCCGAATTCGCCTTCTGTTTTTCTAGTGGAAGCCATGTTTTCTTTTCTAAAAGTTCTTCTAGTAATTTTTCAATCGTACAAACAATTTGATCTTCTAATAAATTACTATCAATTAAATCCGTTACAGCTTTTATAAATGTTTGAAACGTTTTACTTCCATTACACGTTAACATAAGCATCCTCCTCTACTCTTTTCACACACTTCCATACTAAATAGCTAGCTAAAAATTTACAATTGAGAAATAAAAAAGCAAGGTACAATAATTTTGCACCTTGCTGATCAGCTTATTGAGTTGTCAAGCGAATAGGTAAGAATTTCAAAGTTTGTTCATTTTCCAATATACATTTTTCTAAATTGAAAGATGACGATAACTCTATTTTTTTAAAAGCATTTATAAAAGTTCTTAATGCAATCTCAGCTTCTAGTCGTGCAAGTGGTGCCCCTAAGCAAAAGTGAGGACCTTTACCAAAGGTTAAATGCTTTTCATTTCCAATTCGGTGTAAATTAAATTTAGAGGCTTGTGAAAACTTTTTCTCATCTAAATTTGCTGCACTTACCCATGCAACAATCATTTGATCCTTTTTCATAAAAGGTCCGAATATATTTGTATCCTCTGTAATTCTTCTAGCTAATGTAACGGGAAAGCGATAGCGTAAAACTTCATCAATCGCTTTTGAAATTAATGTAGGTTCTTTTCTTAACTCTTCATATGTTCCAGGTGAATCCACTAAAAAACAATAAAAGCTATTAATAATTAAATTTGTAGTTGTTTCATTACCTGCCGCTAATAAGCCTAAAGAAAAAGTAACTATTTCTTCATCGGTTAATCTTTCGTCTTCATATTCAGCTCGTATTAAATCTGAAATAATATCGTCGGATAAATGAAATCTTTTCTCTTGAACAATTGGAAGAAGGTATGTTTTAAATTCATTTAACGCAATTCCTTTTTCTACATCCAAATCGTTAAATTTTTCTTTACTATATGGCATAAATAAAATATCAGACCATTCTTTAATTTTTTTACGGTCAGTTGTTGGTACTCCTAACAAATCAGATATGACGGTAACAGGTAAAGCTGCAGCAAACTCTTCAACGATATTAACCTCACTATATTTTCCGATATGTTGTACAAGTTCATTTGCGATAGACTGTATTCGAGGTTTCCATTGTTCTATACTTCTTGGAGTAAATGCTTTAGAAACAATAGAACGTACATTTCGATGTTCTGGTGGATCAGTAGAGTTTATATTTATTCTCGTTTCTAAAGGTGGGATTGAGAATTGTCTTCGTTCCCTTCTACTTGAAAATAAGCGATAATCCGATAAAACTCGATTTACATCATCGTATAAAAAAACATTCCATACATCCTGCTCCTCATCATAATGAACCGGATGATTGTCCCTCATAAATTGATACCACTCATACGGATTCCACAATTCTTCTTTTGTTTTCAGCTTTGAAATTTCATGAACTAAAATCACATTTTCAGGCGAAGCCATAGTTCTTTCCTCCCTTTTCATTTACAATAAAAGTGATAGGTCGGTAGTTCAAAGTTGTATAATCTAACATATGTTATTTTAACATATGCTAAAGCGGATTTTTCATTGGAGAACTTGAGAAATATACAAGGGGGATTATTATGTATGTTGACATTTTATTACTAGCAGAATTAACGACTGGACCAAAACATGGATATGAAATAAAGAAAAATGTTCAAAATCGGTTAGGTGAGAATTTCGAATTAAATCATAATACACTGTACCCTGCTCTTCGGCGTTTCGAAAATATGGGTGCTATAACGAAAAAAATACATAAACAAGTCGGAAAGCCAAATCGAAATATGTACGACATAACTGAAACAGGAGAAGAAATTTTTTATGAAATGTTAAGAGAGTTTCCCGAAAAGATTGCGACAAATAACGCTGAATTCCTTGTGCGTATCGCACTATTTGAAAAACTTGATTTCGAAGCTAGAAAAGAAATTTTAACAATACGCCAAGACGTACTACATAAACAGCTTACTTCTATTCAATCTTTACATGTTAGCTCACCTTTTATTACAGAAGTCATTGAATTTAGTAAATCACGTATAGAACATGAATTGCTCTGGATTACATCACTTATGAAGAAAATATGAAAAAATAAAAGAAAAGTTAAAAACAATGAATGAAAATGAGATTTATTATCAATACTATAATTAAGAAAAGGGCAACCACGATTTGGCTACCCTTCAAAATTTTATATTTCTGGATCGAAAGTTTTGCAATCTGTTTCTTCAGTAGTTGATGCATGTTTCCCTTTATTACTTACTACATAAATTGCATCTGCACTACATTTATTGCCGTTAGCCCAGAATTTACAGTTGTTTACTTCACATAAAACGTCTTGTGCCATAGTATCACACCTCCTTGTTCTATTATCATTAACAAAATTCGGAGGTATGATACTCTTTAGACTGCATTTTTTATTCCCTTTTTAGCTTTCTTAATGATTCAATATCTCCTTGTACAATCGCATCTATATTTTCAGTTATTTTATTAATGTCAAAATGCCACCATTGAATTTGCAATAATTCTTCTATTATTGTTTTTGTAAATCGTTCCTTTATTTTATTTGCAGGGTTTCCGCCAACAATTGTATATGACTCGACGTCTCTAGTCACAACAGATTTAGCTGCAATGATTGCACCATCCCCTATTTTTATTCCAGGCATAATCGTTGTATCCATACCAATCCATACGTCATTGCCTATAACTGTATCACCTTTGTAAGGTAAATCAGACAAATTAGGTGTATACTTCTCCCACCCATTCCCAAATATATTAAATGGATATGCCGAAAATCCATCCATCCGATGATTCGCTCCGTTCATAATAAAGGTAACTCCATTTGCAATACAACAAAACTTTCCAAGTATAAGGCGATCTCCAAGAAATTCATAATGATGTAATACACGATCTTCAAATGTTTCTCCATCTTTCGCATCATAATATGAATAGTCTCCAATGAGTATATTAGCTTTTGTTATTGTATTTTTTATAAAATGGACATTTTGATTTCCTTCAATAGGATATTTAACATTTGGATTAGGATTCATGTTGTACAGCACTTCCTTTACCATTTATTTCACTTTCTACCGCTATTACTGGCTTTAAATTGTATATAGGTAAAATAAATAATAATCCAATAATAAATAGTAACGCTGTGCCCTCATACATCGTACTTAATGAGAATACTTCTTTTAATGAACCAGCAATACTCATCGTTACTACCATTGAACCGGTGAATAGTGGACTTAATATACCATTTACACGACCAATAAAATCAGTATCGCTATTTTGAATAATAAGCGTATTAATACCTATTTGGATACATGGAAGAGCTAACCCACTAAAAAGTTGTGCTGTAAGTGTCACCCATAAATTTGTCGAATAACCTATTATACCAATGCCGATCGCCTGACCGAGCATCCCTATAATTAACATCTTTTGCGGAGCAACGTTCTTCGCAAATACCATCGCTAAAGCACCGCCAACAATCATTCCTGCACCATTTACTGTTAGTAACCATTGTAAACTCTCTTTTGATAAACCTAACTGCTCAGTTACGATAAATATACCTAATGGCTGAATCAACCCTATACCTAGTCCTGCCGCCATAAAACAAAGTCCTAGCAAAGTTAATGCTTTTTTCTTTTTCACATATTTAATACCATCAAGCATCTCCTGTAGTAGCGTGATTTCTTTCTTCTCATTATCATTCTCAATATCTTTCGGAAGAAATAACAACACAACAGCTGCTAGTAAAAAAGCGATACCTGTTATGATGATTGAAATATAAATTCCAAAACTATGAAAGATAAATGTTCCAAGAATCGGTCCTAATACCATAAAAATCGCAAATATTGTTTGATATATAGACATTGCTAATTGGATCTGTTCCGCCGATAAATGTTGTTTAAACAATTTCATGCCAGATGGCTGAGAAAACTGTGAAAGGATTGCAGAAATAAGCGTGACAAAAAATACAATTTTCCACGTACCAAACATAAGTGTAATTAATACAGCGAATACTGAAATAGAACTTAAAGTCTCACACCATATCATTGTCTTCTTTGGCTTCCACCTATCAGCAAACGTTCCGCCAATAAAAGAAAAGATGAAAATTGGAGCAAACTCTGCAACTGAAATCATCGAAATAGCAAAAGCATCACCCTTCGTCATTTCCATTACATACAGTAATACCGCAAAGTTTCGAACCCATATCCCTACTTGTAAAAATAATGCTGAAGCTAAAATTCCCTGTACAAATCTATTTTTCAATACTTGTGATACCCCATTATTTTGTTTCGTTACTACATTTGTCGACATAAAAAAGCCCCCTATTTCATGTTCTGAACAGGAGGCAGCACAAATCATATAAAAAGACTATATATTCGCAGAGCGAAATACATCCCTTTTCTATAAATGTACAGACTAATCCTATTCAGAAGAATATTTCGTTTTTTAACGAAGATCTCTTACAAATAGAATTAGTTGATCATTGGGATGTGTTCACCCTTCCGTTTCGAATTTAAATAACACATACATACTCTATGTAAATCATTTTCTATGTATGCATGTCTAAAAATAAATATTCTAGAATGTTAATGGTAATTCCTCTAAAGAACGCATTAAATAATTCCCCTGCCATTTAACATCTTCACGATTCCCTTTTATTTGTAATTCAGGCATCCGATTAATCAAAGTAGTAATAGCAATCTTCGCCTCCAACCTAGCAAGTGGAGCGCCTAAGCAGAAATGGCTACCATGTCCAAAGGCAATGTGACGATTATTTTCCCGAGTAATATCAAATACTTCTGGGTTTTCAAATACTGTTTCATCGCGGTTTGCCGAAGCTAATGCAATGACAACCATATCCCCTTTTTGGATTGTTTGTTCGTGAATTTGAAAAGGCTCAGCTGCCCATCTTGCAGTTGTAACCTCAACTGGAGAATAATAACGCAATCCTTCTTCAATTGCAGAATCGATTAATTTTGGGTTATCTTTTAATAACTGTAATTGATCTGGATTTTCAAGAAGTGCTAATACCGTATTCGTAATTAAATTCACTGTTGTCTCATGTCCTGCTACGATTAATAGCATTATCATTGAATATAGCTCTGGAGCACTAAGTTTATGTCCTTCATTTTCTGCAAGTATTAGCGCACTAACCAAATCTTCTTTTGGATCTTTTCGTTTTACATCAACTATATATTGAAGATATGTAATAAACTCAGATAGTTGTTTTTCCGTTTCTTTTATTTCTTCAGGTGTTTCTGGCGATGCAATAACAGCATGAGACCAAATTCTAAATTTTGCTTGATCTTCTTTTGGAATACCAAGCATTTCACTTATTACAATAATCGGTAAAGGGAACGAATAATCATCCACAAGATTTAAAGTGCCTTTTCGCTCTATCTCACTTATTAAATCATCCACTATTCTCTGAATTCTCCCGTCTAATTGTGTAATCATCTTCGGTGTAAAAGCTTTTTGAACTAAAGATCGTAAACGACTGTGATTAGGTGGATCTGAATTTAACATGTGAGTTGTTAAATGATCACTATTGTCAACGGAAAGATACATGTTCGTTGTATCTTGAGGAAACACATTTGTCATATCTTTTTTCAAACGATTATCTTTTAAAAGTGGCAGAGCATCTTCATATCTTGTAATGAGCCATTCTTTACCAAGTTCAACTTCATTTACAAATAATATAGGTTGTATTTTTCGCGATTCTTTATAAATTTCATAAGCATCTTCTTTAAACTGCGCTGAAGCTAAATTAATACCATCCTCTATTCTTTGCCCAACTTTGTTTTTCATTGACATTGTATCCCCTCACTCTCATTTTTTTGAAAACGAACCAACAGTTGCATTATACTCTAATAAAAACGTGAAAATTGTAAATTTTTAATCAAAATCTTACTTCTTATATTGAAAAATAAAAAAGTGAGAGAGTAAAATCCTTCTACTCTCTCACTCTTATTTACGCAAAACACATGAAATTACTAATTTGTTGATAGCGATAACTTACTTTACGACGGCGACCACCTTGCCAAGTGTAACCTGAAACCCCATTTCTCCTCACTTCAGTTGGGAAGAACCATAAGTCCCTTCCGAAAGGTCCAGGACGATGCAAACGTAAATAGCCCCATCTTCCTAGACAGTTACACATCCAGGATTTCATATTTCCTGGCTGTGCTGGCGAAGCAAATGTCGATGGTAACGATGGAGCTTGAGATGGTGGTGGTGACGTTGGAGCATCTTCCGCATCATCTGGTCTATAATCTTCTTGTTCCATATCTCTCACTTCATTTACAGGTTCATACCCGTAGTTTTGTGGATTATAATACATCCCTTGATCATATGAATAATTTTGCTGGTTATACATATTAACAACTCACCTACTTTTCATTCAGTACCTTTAACATTCATATGTGATATGCGCACTATAGGAAGCTTATGTATAGCCTAAATTCAACAAAAAAATAAAGCTCGTATTTTAAAAATACGAGCTTCTTCATAAACGGAATAGATGTATTATTTTCTTAATTTCACACTATAAAAACGCATTTCTTCTAATGAACCTTCAAATTCAAATACTTCTTTTTTAATTAATTGCTTTAAACGATATTCTAAAAAAGTATCGCCAACTAATTGCTCTACAAGACCAAGTGCTTCACCAATTACTCTAGGGGCTTTTAGAAATTCTCGATCAGCACCTATACTTTTCGCGCATTCAATAATAAATTGATCAAAATAATCTTCCTGTACCGAACGCACTTCATTCTCTTTCCAAACTCTTAAAAACTCCGTACTTTTCGATAGACTATCCCACTCATGTTCAAACTGCATACGTTTCTCTACAGTTAAATATAGCAATTCTACAAAACTTTTTTGAATTAGAGCTAAACTTTCAGGTGCTAACTCTCCAGTTCCACGAATATCATATTCTTGTTTTAATATTTCTTTACTTGCTTCAGACGTATTCATAACGCGAATGTTTTTCTTATCTTTTAATTGTGCAATTACAAAACTTAAGCCTACATGTTCATGTGCGTTATCTGCCTTCCAAATGGTAATTGGTGTTTCATTTGGAATTGAATGTAGAACTTCTAAAGTTTCCTTAAATTTTGGTAAATACTCTTCTTCAAAATAACAATCATAAGAAGTTAAGTTATTTAATAACCACTTTTTTCTTGCTAATTGACCTTCATTTGTATGTAATTGATGAACAGGCCCAATTGAAAAGAATTCAGAGAATGAAACTACACTCTCCTCAAGTAATCCTTCCTGTTTCAACATATATTTTAAACAGCCAGCTGTTGAATCATCAAAGGCGATATGAATGTGTATACTTTCTCTTACGTTCTTTTCCTGAGTCGCATGACTTGTCAATTGCTTAGGAATACTCGTTAAATTTTTTATCATATCTTCGTTATAATTCCCGTCTAATACATCTAATTGTATTAGAATACTTTGAAGTAAATGTTTTGCTTCATCTTCGTACATATCATCTACAGCATTTTTAATTTTATCTATCATGTAAATCCCTCTATTCATTTCAAAACTAACATAGATTATAGTTTATCATTTTAGTATCGCTCTTTAAAAGTTTTTTTAAGTAAAAACATTTATTATTTAGATTGCTACAGCTAAATAATATTTTTAATAGCTAAATAACTTTTTGTAAATCCTTTTATTTAAATGTATAATTATATAGAAAATAAAAAAACACAGGAGCTATATGTATGGATAAAGTATTTACTACTTATAAACATTATCTGAAAAATTGGAGATTTATATTTATTTGTATATTACCTACCACCGCCTTATTATATGTTTTCGATGTCATCTTCGAATTACTATTTCATCAAAATTTCTATTTATCTAACTTAATTTTTGCTATTATATTATTTTTAATATTTATTAACATCAAAGATATGTTTAAAATTGAAAGTTAAAGAGCTGGATAAAAAAAGAGCACCCTGCAATTGGATGCTCTCATGTGATAGAGGTTTTTTCTGAGTATTAAGTAGGACACGAAGGTCTTGTCCTACTTAATACTATATGCTTGTACTTATTTTATTGTGCACCTATTACACATCAAATGTATACGTATTGCTAAAAATCCTGCTCATATATTCATTGTACAATTATCATATTTATAAATAAAAAAACATCCCTATGGATGTTTTTTATGTACCAATTTTTAAGCTTCTATAAACTTAGCCGGTACACCAATTTTTTCAACTACAGAAGATATATTAGTAGGATTAATCATTACATTTTCAATACTAACTAATTTATTTTCTAATAGTCCATTCTCTGTAGTAATAAGTTCTTCAAACCGATCTAAAGTCATCGAGAATTTGTGTTCGCTTCCGCCATTCATACATACTTTTACATACTTCATAGTGTCACCGCCTTTCATAATAATCTATACTTCGATAAGAAGACGCTTACATCCTTTTTATTTCCTACTAGATTTCTCACTTTTACTCCTTGCTAATTCACGTTTATTTTAAAGAAAGCAGGTACTATTTTCTGTTCACGATATTATTGCTAGTAAGAATGATAAAGATAAAAAAGCACAAAGTGGTATATATAAAACAGTATCCATTCTTGCAAATTGCGTATCCTTTTTTCTTTTAAAGATACCAAAATAATGAAACTCACCAATTACTCTTATGAAAAATACAATCATACAAATCCAGGATCCCATTTGAACAATAATATTAGGAAATGCCAAATGAACAACATTCGTTTGTTGTAATAAAATTATTGCTGCCATACTTAATAATAACGCAATGAACAATGTCATCCCTGTACCTGGTGTAAACGCCTTTTCTCCAGCTTTTGTTGGAATGACACTATTGGTCGCCCAACTACCTCCGAAAGCCCAGTAAACATGTAAAAAGCTAACTAAAAACAATATACAGACCGAAATATATGTAATAATAAGCATTTTGTCCTCCCATTATTTTATTTAAGTCCTCAACTTTAGAGTATGCTACAATTTCCACATTAGCAATCTATATTTAATTACATAAAAAAAACCTTTAATGATACATCATTAAAGGTTTTTTTATACATTATACTTATTCCTACGACGTTCCATCCTCGTTTGTCCTTGAACAGTACCTTCTTTATATTGTTGTATTGGCTCTGTCATTTCATATGTTGCAGCTGAAGCTGGTTCTTCGTAATTATGCTCACGTATGTTTTCTGGTGTTTTTCGTTTTGATCCTTTCCCACCAAATTTAAATAATTTCATCTTAATTTTCGGTAATTTTGGAAGTGGAATCTTAAATGATAATTTTTTGCGTTTCTTTTTTTGTTGAAAAAGATTTATATTTTCTTTATTATCATTTTTCTCTCTGCGGTGAATTAACATCGCAAGTAATCCACCTACTATTAGTCCTCCAACTAACAATAGAAGATATAAGTAATGACTTGTCATTAAACTCGTCATACGTTCAAGTATAACTAACGACTGTATTTCTTTAATATCCCAAAGTAAAGCGGCCCATAATGACAATAAACCTAAAGTTAGTCCATATGTACGAAAACGGAATAAACATGGAATTAAAGCGATACAAGCGGCAATTTTTGCATTCGCTATTATTGAACTTGTTGAGATATCCTGATTCCAAAGGATTAACAGTAGTGTTATAAATGGCGCGTACGCTATCCAACTACATATACGTGAATATATTTTTTTCGCAAAATAGCTACCGAAACTAGTAAAAAATAATAGGCCTCCAATATATAAAGATTGTTCTAATGGGATTTGCTTCATAATTCCTGCAACTGGAAAGAGGCCGCTTAATAGCATTAATAACACATCTAATTTCTTCACAATTCCTCATTCCTTTCAAATTTCTTTTGAATCAATTCATATTGCTTTTCCATATGATGTAGATTTTGTATTTCTAAAAAATATCTTAATCCTGTATGTAAATAAAGTAAATACTTAAAAGAAAAGATACATGACAAAGGATATCCTTATTTACATGAAAAAATGACAAATCCTGATCAATATAACGGGCAGGATTTGTCTACTATTATTTAAAGCAGAAAGATTGAATCATTCTTTTCTATTTTCATTATATCTACATCCAATTCATCATCAAACTCTTTAAATTCTCTTGCATCTATATCCGTCATATCGCGAATATTTTTATAAGCAATTCGTATAAGTGTGATCTCTTTAATTAAAGCTGTTTTAAAGAAGACATATCAGCGATAATTTATGTCTATTCTGTATAAGTGTTAGTAAGTTCGTTTGCAAACTTGTTAGCACTTTTTTATTTTCTTCTGTTAAAAATCTTCATTGTATTTTTTCTTTTACACATCAATCAAACTTCCACTATGACCAAAATCATTAATTAAAGAAAAAATAATAATAGTCGCGTTCATAACTTGCAAATTTCAAAAAATTCTTCTTAGGCTGTAAAATTCGTGCTTTGTTGGTACTCCCCCTTGCCCACCAACCTAAGAAAAGCAAATACCCCAAAACGAGAAAATTGAGCTGAATTCTCATAAATAACTGTAAAAAGCTAAAATTTTGTTATAAGGGTCTCAAAATCTTAGCTTGATAGCAATGGGGTCTTCTCCCTATTAAGTAGACAATAAGAAAAATACTAAATTACCAGTGTATTTCGATATTCGATCGAAACACACTGGTTTGATTCCTTATTAATGTGGAACAAATTTATTACTTAGATTGTCTATTAAGTGTATTCCTAAAAATATAGGCAAACAGCATAAGGGGGATTTCTGCTGAAAATTAATGTGATAAGAACAATATTTGAAGTTAGGTTATCAAAAGAAAAGGCTTCAAATATTTAATAAAAATTTAAAGTTTACCCTACTTTTTATTTTAATAGTTCCTTATATCCTATATGTATATGTGTACATCTCTCGCACTACACTCTTTATGAACAGCAAAATTTACAATTTACAAGGAGTAGACTTTATGAATAAGAGAATCAAAGAATTAGAATCCCAAGTTGTTAGAAAAGTAATCCCAGGCTATGCAAGATTTATCAATGGGCTAGGCGAAATATCTAAAGTAGGTGTAAAATGAATTTTATCAATAAACGAGAAAAGAAATTTACTAAACGACAAGTTATATTATTTATATTAATTATAGGATATTATTCCCTTTTAATGATAGCTACCACATTTGGGCGTTCAGCTGAGAATATCTTTGTAAGAACTATTGATTTCGATGTACTAAGCCAGTATCAACAAGCATGGAATCAATTTTCATTTAATTCTTTTTTTCATATATTTGTTAATATAGGTATGCTGTTTCCGTTAGGGATTTTATTACCTTTATTTAATGAAGTTTTTTTAAAAGTAAAATGGATGTTAATCAGTTCAATTACAACATCTTTATTTATTGAAACTCTTCAATTTATAACACTTCGTGGAAGTGCGGAACTAGACGATTTACTTCATAATACTATTGGAATGATGCTAGGGTATTGTATATTCAATATAGTTCTTATTCTTCTCAAAAAAAAGGAATCACACACATATATAGTCAAATATTTAATCTTACCAGCTGCTGTAAGCTTCTTCGCACTTGGAATAATTATTTCGTATGAAATGAAGGAATTTGGTAATATGCCATTTGATCCTTACAGAAAAACAGATATGTCTCATGTCTCTATAAAAGCATCACTAGAGTTAAGCGATGAAGGTAAAAAAATGCCTGTTTACGATTCTAAAGGTGAAAAAGTGCGAGACGTCAAAATTATTTCTCCAAAAGAAGCATTTCAAAAGCTGAAACAAGGAGATATTTATCCTATGGGAGCTTTCGGAGCGGGTGAAGAATTTGAAGGTGAGACTTTAGTCATTACGGAATATAATTTAGAACGCGTCACGGATACAAAAGGTTTTTCTCAACCAGTATATATCTTTCGCGTACAGTTAAAAGATCATGACGTAGTTCTAACGAGTCCACCTATTTCCGCAAGGAAATAATGTGAATTTTCATTTTATACGCATATAATCATAAAGTGAACTTCCCCCCGATTGTTAGACACAGGGCAGTACCACACACCCATCGACTTAAGTTTTTGTTGCATCCCCAAGTGTAAAAAAACGTTATTTTCTAAAGTTAATGAATTCCAAAAGCTTAATTTGTTTTTTTCGTTATTTCTCAGTTACTTAATTTTCAAAAAAAGACTATCTTCTGGCTTGTGCACAGGGATAGTCTTTTTAATTATTAATTAGTTAGAACAGCCTTTACAAACGGTGAGAGCTTATCTTCATAGATGCCTTAGCCTTCAAAACTATATTTTTGATGAACTAGAATTGTTTTCTAAAAAGTTGCAACGATATATGTCACCTTAGAAGGACTGTTATTTTTTATTTCGCTATTAAATACTTGCAATCACATAAACCTTCACAAAAACATCATACATTCTCGCTAACTCTTCCAGCTTCTTTTCTCTGTATTTTGTAACCGTAAAAAAATAAATCTTCTTATTACTGCGATGGTTTGATTAATAACATGCACATAAATGTTCAACATATAGAGCCAATGCTAAAAACTATTTATTGTACAGATGCATTTGGACTAAATACGGAAATTAAACTCAATGAATTAATTAATATACATTAAAAAAGAGCTGTCCCAGAAGTCGGTGACACCGACTTCTGAGTAGCCCTTTTAAATGCCCCATGCAAAGGGAACATTTAAATCATTTATAAGTAACTTTTAGTATTTTCGTTTTCCAAGAAAAGCATATATATCATTGCCATCCCTATAAGTTTCAACTTTGCGACCATCTAATTCTATTGTTCGAGAGCTTGCAGTAGGATTTTTCATTATATTGTACAGATAATCTCCTTTAGTTGGTAGTAGGGTTTTTAAGATTTTTTTCACAGGCTCATTTAATACAGGGTCATCACTATACATAAATATTTTATATGCTCTGTCATCGTTAGAAGAGAATTCAAAAGACATAAGGTTATCATAGTTTTTATTATATCTGTAGTTATATTGGGTTTTTTCAAATCCATAATCAATCAGTATATTCTGAATTTCTTTATAATTTTGCTCATCCCCATCTTTCTCAGGAATAGACTCAGGAACAAAGTTAGGGTTTACAAAAATTGCATTATACATAAATTTTGCAAATTGTTCCCTTGTTACACTCATTTCTCCGCCATATTGATAGTTTCCAATTCCATTTGTGATGCCATTACTATACAATGAACGAACAGAGTCTGTTGCCCAATGATTATTTGAAACATCATAGAAAAGGTCGTTTGTTTTTACAGCTAAGTGAAAAGCTTTTTGTAAGATAACAGCCATTTCGTATCGAGTTAATGTATCATCGGGTCTGAATTTGTCAGTGCTGTCTCCTGTCATGATCCCTGCTTGAGCAACTGCTTTAATACTGTTTTCAAACATATGCCCATGAATATCAGAGAAATTTTTGATTGTAGATCCATTATTTTCTAGTTTTAGATATCTTGAAATAATCGCAGATACTTGTCCACGAGTTACATTGTCTCCAAAACCAAATTTCCCGTTGCCATAACCACTTATTACCTTTTTATCTGCTAAGTAGTTGATAGAACTTTCAGACCAATGCCCACTTGGTACATCAGTGAAATCTGCAGTTTGTGCATGAGCATTCGTTGCACCGAATAGTGTGGCGGTAATTAAGCCTGTTACAAGTACATGTTTAAAATTCATTATGATTCCTCCTATGTATATAACTCTCACTTATATCCGTTGTTTTTAAGTGATTATCATTTTTTGTTATATTAATATATAATAATTATATAAAAAACGTCAACTGCTTTCGTACTACAACGGATATTATGGTATCAGCAGTTAAAAATAATCCTGCAAATAAAAGACCGACTCATACGAGTTAGTCTTTTATTCATTTTGACTAAACGTTATCTCTTAGATCTTTGATAGATATTAGAATAGCTCTTTATAGAAATACCGCTAATTGTTCACGCGTTACTGTACCATCTGAATTAAAGTTATTATTACCTACACCACCAGTAAATCTACTTTATTTAATTAATATTTAATGGTAATATGTAAATAAAAAAATATAAAGAGGTGTTTTTAGTGAAAAAAGCAAGTCTGTTACTAACTACTTTTGTAATGATTCTGTCATTTTTTATTCCTAATCTTGCAAGTGCTAAATCATTCCCAGATGTACAAACTACTAATTGGGCGTACAAAGAAATTAACTATTTAACTGAAAGAGGAATTATTAATGGTACTCCAGAGGGTTATTTCAAACCTAGTGATAATGTAACTCGTGGTCAAATGGCTGTAATGTTAGATAGAGCATTAGATTTAAAAATGCCATATAACTATAAGGACACATTCCAGGATATCCCGGTATATTCCTATTACTATGATGCTGCGCATAAATTGATGCATTACGGCTACATAGCTAATTCTTTTAATTTCTTTGGTGAACGAGAATTAACACGCGCAGAGATGGCTGTAGCACTCGTTAAGGCTTTTGATTTAAAATCAACTGGCGCACACGTTAGATTTAAAGATGTTTCACCTACTCAATATTGGTCATATGACTATATTGTCATTTTAGCTCAAAATAATATTACTGTTGGATTCCCGGATGGTACATTTGCGCCTACAGCCAAAGTTACTCGTGAACAGTTTGCTGCATTCTTAACACGTGTGCAAGAACCAAATTTCCGTCCAACTCGTAATTAATGGCCATTATTAAATAAACGCCCCCAAAAAGGTCTGCTCTAGTCTGAGCAGACCTTTTTTACCCTACATTACATACACATAGGCTTTATTTACAATTATGCAGATTTTATTTCACATAAATATTATTATACTAATCTAAAATTTCCATATTTACATTTTTTTCTTTTTATCTCATAATTTAAATTGGAAAAGGGAGGAAAAAAATGGTTCAAATCAAAGTAACACCTGAAATGCTAGAAGAAGTGGCTAATCGTGCAAATAATACCAGAATCGCATTAGAATCTATACATAATAATTTATGTAATGAAATAGATCAATTGTGTTTTCAATGGATTGGTGCCTCTAATCAACAGTTCATTCAAATGTTCAATGATGCGAGACCAAAAGTTTTTACATCTATTAATTCACTTGTAAAAGTAGAAGAAGACTTGAAACGGATTGCTGAAAAATTCCGCAATGCAGATAATCAAGATGTTACAATGGAAGAAGGTGCAATGTGTGGTAAACCTTCCTCTGAAGAAAAAGGTTTTGATGGCGGTAAACTAGCTCGAGATATAGCTGGTGAAATAAGTGGTGAGTATGATATTAAAAGAGCGTGGGATGGTGTTGATCCATCTACTGGTGAAAAACTATCAACCTGGGATAGAATCTTTGCGGGTGGGATGGCAGTAGCTGGTCTTACACCAGTTGGGAAACTTGCTAAAGTGGGTAAAGGCGTTAAGATGACGCATGCTGCAATAGAAAGTAAAAACCTTTTACGAGGAGAAGATTACTTAAAAGCAGCAACAAGACCAAATGGTATCGGTAAACCACATATTGGTGAGAACGGAAACTTAATCCCAGCAAATAAAGAAGGAATGTATAAAGGCCGACAAGTAACTGTAACTGAACATATCTTAGGTGGATATCGCAGAGGAGCAAAACATAGTAGTCCTTATACTAGTTTCTCGATAAAACCTGAGGTTGCAAGTAATTATGGTAAAAATATTATTGATATTGATTTACCTGCTCTAAGAAAGGGAATTAGGGAAGGTGAAGTAAAAGATGTTGCTATTTTAAGCCCTAAGAAAATAGAGCGTTTAATAAAACAAGATTCCGCAACTACAGATCACTGGAAAAATCTCGCTTTAAATTGGACTAAAAGAGATACTGAATACCTTATTAGAGGAGAAATTCCTGGTAAATATTTTAACATTAAGAAATGAGAGGGATATTCGCTATGAAACTATACTTTAAAGATATACATTTAGGAGACATTTCAAATGCAAATGGTGATGGTTTTTGGATGTATGGAAATATTAATTTCACTAATAACATTTCTGATTTCAAAGAGTTTCTTAACAAAATGGTAGATGAAAATAATCCGCCTTTAGATGATGTAAATCCAATCCTATTGGATGAAAACAATTGGTTTGTATCTAAAAATAATCAATTAGAGGGAATTGGAATACCTGCCGTCTACTTTGATTCAAACGAAATAGAATGGCGTTGGAGATAAATATAAAGGTTCTCAGTTAAGAGAACCTTTTTCACTTCACTCACATATACATAGGTTTCATTTGCTATTACATAGTATATTTCACTTAACTTCATACGGTGAAAAAGCGCCTGATTGGATGATGTTTTGTTTAGGTTCCTCCGCTTGTATTTGCTCCTGCTTCTGTTCTGCTCCAGTAAACCAAGAAAGTGGCTTACTCCCTACAAGCGAATTCAAGTCACACTTACCGATACCAGGTACATTTCCTGTTTCTGTGTACTGCCATATATCACAAGGATATGCTGGTTTATTGCCACCATATCGAGGAATCCAAACGAAATCACATTTCACATTTGCCATTTTAAACGGTGCGTACATATGATGCCCAACATATAAACCAACTTTCTTAGCACCTAAACGGTATAACGCATCGATAAAGGCTTAAGTGCGGGCTCTCATATCCTCCATCGATTTGTCTATTATTTAAAGTAGACTAATTGAATCTTTCTTTTTTATTTTTATAATATCTACATCCAATTCATCATCAAACTCTTTAAACTCTCTTGCATCTATATCAGTCATATAGCTCTTTATTACTTTTGCCATATGCATAAAATACGGCATATGTATATTTTTTTCCTGAAGCATACTTGAATTACAGCACATATAGTGTATCATTTTAGCGATGTAATTCCGTTCTATAGGTTTTACACCTAGCGTTAATATTTCAAGTATGTATCGCTGCGATGTTTCACTACCATTTAGCGAATATTCGCCAGTGCTATAATACATCCCTTTTTGATCTACATATAAACTTGTGCCCTCTGGAACATCATCACGTTCTATCACACCGTATTTTGGTGTATCAAAAGATGTATTTATTCTTATAACATTTAAATTAGGAACCTTTAGCACATCAGGAACAATCTCCGGTAAAATATCTATATCAATTTTTTTATTTTGTAACTCTTTCATCCAATATTTTCTTAAATGCGCATCTACAATGAAATAAACTTGTTCATTTTTCTCTTTTGCACGTTGTAAAATTCCCTTTAATGTTTCAAAAACAAATTGTTTAAATTGAATTCCCATATCATTTCTTTTTGAAGGCTGTGGTAAAAAGGTATTATGTTTATTTACATTTAATAACAAGCAATCAATCGGTTGCCACTCTGTATTCCCATATAATTTATATGAAATTTCTTTTCCTTTTATTTGTGAAATAATAGGTAAGAAATCAAATTTCGAGATTCGTTCAATTGATAAATTAACATATGTACAAGGTAAATTTATTTTATTCCAACTACGTTTCAAAAATCCTTTTTGTTCTAATAAACTAAGAATACAATTTATTATTGTTTTATGGGTTACACTTTGGCCTATAAATAAATTAATAAATGCTGAAATACGGTTTGTTCGTGCAAACCCTTCTCTAACGATTTGCTTTGGATCAATTTTTTCACGCCCATCACAATTTTTCATTGCGATTAACGCCAATGACACATCATTACGCTCACCTGCAGTAGCATACACCGCTTTCATTACATCCTCTATTAAATTTGTTTTGTATTTCTGGCAATATTGCATTTTATATGGATTTTGCAATACTTTTTCAATATTATATCTTACTATTTTTAACAATACTGGAGAATCTGCATTTAAAACATATAATGACTCACCGATTTGAGCTAACACAATTTCACTTTCAAATAACGCTTGTTCAACTTCCAACGAGATTTTTTCAGACCATATTTCTAACGTTATAGTCTCTAATCCTTTTGGTGCAATTAAAGGGAATAATTCATTTTCATTATTTGTTGCTACCTTTTTACATTCTGGTAGTAATGTGAAATTAGCGAATTTTTGCTGAAACCCTTTAAATAGATGCTCTTTTTCTTTTACTTTTATACCAGGTTTTATTTTAGTACCTTGAACTTTATATATTCTCTCATTATATGGAAGCAACACCCTAATATTTGTTCCTATCATATAATCTTTCGGATATTGAAGAATATGCTCTAATTCAACTTCTCCACCTATACGAAAATCATCTTTTAAATTTCTAAATATCTTAATCCATTTGATGCCGTTTGTAGCCTGCTGAACTTTTAGTTTTACAAATCGTAATTTCTTATTATTCGATGCAAATTCTGGAGTAGAAACCAATATCATGCCCCGTTTTCGTCTTAATAGCAAAGGAATATCTGGATGGTTATATTCTTGATAAAACCTCCGAATTCCTATTGAAACATTTAATAATGGAATATTTTCGCCCCCGCGCGTGATACATTCGAAACGATATACATAGGCAAAATAATCTTGAGTTTTTTCATCTTTAATAGGCTCTGACATTGCCTCACAAATATTTTGTGATCTAAGAGGAGAAAAATATATATCTTCTTCATTGATATTCTCTATTCGTCCAGGTTGTTCACAAAAAATATGAGAAATTAAAGCAGGCACCCACTTAGAATATATTTCATAATCATGTAGTACAGGTATGTTAGAAATTAAATCGTAATGCCATTCATAATTTGGCAATTCTATTAATTTATTTGGTTTCCAATCATGAATCACCTCATACCAACTTTGGAAAATATAATCGAGTTGTTCTTTTCTAACAGGTTCTTTGGATACAATCCATGGTGTATTTTCACTTAATACATACGGATTATGCTGAATAAATAATATATCAGAAAACATATCATATAATCTTTCATTCAATCGTTTCAACTTACTTGTTAATAAAAATGTCTTATAATGTATCTCTACAATATCAAGCCAATCAATAGGGAAATATATAAATGATACGTTTTCATTTAAAAGAGGTTCTACTATATCTTCAAATGTTAACAACTTTAATTTTTCCATAAGATGATTACTTCCTTTCTTCATTTGTCTTGATCACAAAAAGCTAGAAAAATTAACTCTTAATCTAATCGATTTATACCAAGTATTTAAAAGAAAAGTAAAAACATACCTCCGAATAATATATTCTTAAAACGACTGATTTAAAAATTAAAAGTAATTATCATATACGACACCTCTAATATCTTTATTTCAATACATTAGAATTATATAATATTATTATTGTAATGTATTTAACATTTACAATAATTTTACAATAAAACTAAAAAAGAACACCTTAATTCGGTGCCCTTCTTGCAAATATCAGCATTTATGTAATTGAACATACAGATAACACTAATCCCCCTAATGTAATTGCACCTAGTAATCCAAATACAAATCCAGTTATACAAACACAATCAGCAAGACAAATGGATGACTGCGATAATGGAACAAATGACCTACTTGTACCCGATCCATATTGTTTTATTTTCTCATAATTTATATCTAACATTAATTGTAGACATGCTATAACTTCCTCAATAGAATGAAGAGATTCTTTTTCTAATCGATCCAATAATTTACTATTAAAAGTAATTGGAAGAGGATACTGCTTATCAAATTTCATATTTTGATAGATTAATTGTAAACGAGATAATATATTATCTTTCTTTTTTTCACATGTTACTGTGTACTTCATGTTATTAAATTCATTTAATAACAGTGTCAATTCATCTCTGTTTCCGTATAAATCCCTTGCTATTTTTCTCTTTAGTTTGTACGAATGGATAATAGATTTAAGTTCAATCATTTTAATACACTTCCTAATAAAATTTTGCTTACCCTAATATTTTAAAAATAAACAGTACTTTTAAATCTTATTTAAAATACACTCAAGTATCTTCTTTTACTATCGATTAACATTACATTAACCTTACATAGTTGTAATAATTTCTTTTGCTATCCACTAACTAGAAGCAACAGATTTCTTATTTTATGGTAAAAAATACAAAAAAGCAATGATTAGGTTTTAAATCTAGTCATTGCTTTTTTGACCTTATCTTGATTTACAACTAAAAATCTAAATATCTTTCTTCCACTTGAATGCTACATGTGTTTTAATTAAATTCTTTAATAAAAATTACATAATGCTTCACTAATGGATTCCTTTTTTCTCTTATCAATATTCATATGTTACAATAGTACCAGTTGTATCAGTAGTACCATTAAAACCATTAAAACCACTAAAACAATTTGAACAACTACCACAGCCACCACAACCTCCGCAGCCGCCACAACCAAAACAGCCGAAGCAACCAATACAACGGAATCCACCACAACGAAATCCACCACAGCGACCTGCACAACCTCCACAACGACCACCACAACCTCCACAGCGACGAACAGCATCTTCAATATAGTAATATGGATATTGGTTTTGTTGATCCCAATACACGATATTTCCAGGCTGGTAATCATTAAGGCTTAATGCTTGTAGTTCTTGTTGAAACTTATTCATTTTCATGACCTCCATTTATAAACTTCAACCTTTTCAATGCTTTCCTATCTTTCTGTTCGTTAAATCTAAGTAGAAATAGCGCTATAAAGTGAAACTTTAATCAGTGGGGGGTTGTTCATCCCCCACTGATTATTAGTTGAACCAATCGGACTTTTATGGGCAGCCCGACCCCCGCCTAACTTCTTTGCTTTCGCTGAATTTTGAGGTGGGGGGCTTACTGCCCATTAAAGCGGGATAAACTAAGTTCAATACGTACACCTACAAAGTATGACCTATCACTAGATGATGTATCTTGTTCATATACCTATTTTTAGGTTATTTTTTCCATGGGCTCATTTTTATAAATTGAAAAAAGACGCACTTAGATTGATGCGTCTTTTTGCGATACTTCTTTTGTGAAATCATATACATAGGTATTATCCATACCTGTGTATAGCATTATCTCTACTCATTATCCAATTACATCTTTTATATCTGTATTCACTGGCCACTTTTCCAAAGTATAGGCCATTTCCCAAAATGAATATTCATATTGACTGCTAATAATAAAGTGCTGTTTCATTCGATTTCGGTCTGCCTCTGTTACTTTTTCAGCTATTGCATCTAATCGTGTAATTTGCTCTTCAACTAATGTACGGAACCAATCAGATCCATAAGCAGAGATCCATTCGTTATAAATTGGCTCTTCTGGCTGACACTCTTTTAAACGTTCACCAATTTCATAATACAACCAATAGCAAGGTAAAATTGCCGCAATTATATCACCCAAATGTCCTTCATACGCAGCACGATACATATGTGAAGTATATGCATATGCAGTTGGGGCTGGGATAAAATTCTCTTTTTCTTCTTGTGTTATCCCTAGTTTTTTCGCAAAATTCTCATGTAAAGATAATTCTGCTTCATATGTATTTTGAGCATGGTGTGCCATCCGAGCTGTCGTTTCTAATTCTAGAGCCTTTGCAGCACCTAAAGTTTGTACTCTAGCGAAATGACTCAAATAATATGAATCTTGAAGCACGTAATAGCGAAAACTAGCTAAATCTAACGTTCCCTCGCCAAGTTTTTTTACAAAAGGATGATGAAAACTAGCTTCCCAAATTGAATCTACTTCTTTACGTAATGATTGTGAAAAAGTCATTTAAATCCCTCCAATTATGTATAAAATTTAAGTATTTACCCACTATTATTAAATCTGTAAAACAAAAAAACTTTCTTTACAGGCGTAAAGAAAGTGAAATTGACAGTATTTATTCATAAAATAGCAAAGTCTTTCCCACTTCCCTACGCTGGCATTAACCAGATCAGGTACTAAGAGTCTCAAATTCTCATTTGATCTCAGCCTATATTAGGCCCCCCTAGTGGATAAATATTTAATTTTCGTATTGTAATCATCATAACATACTTCATGTTACTGTCAAAAGTATTCATGCTACTGCTACTTAAAATCCTTCTTCTTTTCTTACTCTCAATGAAGTTTCAATAATCATATCTAATAGTTTACTATAATGTATACCAGCTGCATCTGCACTTTTCGGTAATAAACTTGCTTGTGTCATCCCTGGTAATGTATTAACCTCCATTACATATGGAATACCGTCCTTCACCATCATATCAACTCTCGCATAAACGCTGCATTTCAAAGCTTTATAACAAGCAAGTGACGCTTTGTTTACTCGTTCTTTCAATTCAGCTGGAAGTTCGATAACTTCTTCAATTGTACTAGCATCATCATATTTCGCATTGTAATCAAAGAACTCCGCCGCATGTCGAATTGAAATGATAGGTAACTGTTTTCCATCAAAAATTGAGCATGTAATCTCGTCACCTTTTATATACTTCTCTATTACAACTTCAGAATCCCATTCGAACACAGTTTCCAACATCGAGATTAATTCGTCTTTATCATAGACAATTTTCACCCCAACACTTGAGCCACCAGAGTTTGGTTTTACCACTAACGGAAAACCTAAATTATCTAATTCATAAAGATTTAGATCCTCCATTTTTGTAAGTTCAATCCAATCTGGTGTTTCTATACCTTCATAACGTAAAATCTTTTTCGAAATATTTTTGTCCATACATATACCGCTAGATAACATATTGCTGCCACTATAAGGAATACCTAAACTTTCAAGTGTTCCTTGAACAGTCCCATCTTCTCCGTATTTTCCGTGTAATGCGAGCAGCGCGAAATCAATGTCCTTCGCTTTTTCGATTAAATCCATTTTTTCGTTTAACGTAATTGGGACTATTTCATACTTACTTTTATCTAAATGTGCAATCATTTCATTTCCAGTCATAATTGATACTTGTTTTTCAGAAGATACTCCACCCATAATAACGCCAATTCTCATTTCCTCAACTCCAAATTTCATTTTTTATTGTATCACCAATTATTTTGATTCCCCGAACTATATCTTCTTCTTTCAGACGTGAGAATCCTAATCGAAACGTGTTCGCTCCTCCTCCATCAGAATAAAAAACATCTCCTGGAGAGAATGTAACCCCTTGCTCATAACACTTTTGCAAAAGCGTACGGGCATGAATTTTTTCTTCTAACTCTATAAATAAATGAAGGCCACCATCACCGGTCATTCTTTGAAACGGAATGTACTCGTTACACGCCCCAACAGCTAACTCATATTTTTTCTTATAAACTGATCTTGCCTTTTTTAAATATTTTTCAAAATACCCTTCATGTAAATATTGAAATAGAACAGCTTGATCTAACGTTGATGTGTGTATTGTTCTTGCTCTTTTTACACTTTCTAAATGATGGATTAGTTCTTTATCTGCGATGATCCATCCTACACGTAAACCAGGGAAAAGCACCTTTGAAAAGCTACTAATATAAATTACATTATTACCAGCGCCAGCAAAAGTTAATAATGGTGCTAAATGTGAACCTGAATAACGTAGCTCTTCATTAAACCCATCTTCTATAATAGGAACCTTATATTTTGAGAATAATCTCATCAGTTCCGTTCTTTTCTCCGAACTCGTAACAATACCAGTTGGATTATGATAAGAAGGAATTAAATACGCGAAATCAAAATCCTTTTCACACAAACTTTTTTCTACTTCGTTCGTATCGATGCCATCTTCATTCATATTAATTCCATGCACTTCAAGTCCATGCAAACGGAAAAGCTTCAGTGCAGCATGATGAGTCGGGTTCTCACAAATAACCCGCCCTGATTTTTTGGATAACGAGGATAGTACAATATCCAATCCTTCAGTAAATCCATTTGTAATTAAAATATCTTTGTTCGAAATATCTACACCTTTCATTTCCATATAATGAAGTAGATAATTCATTAACGGTCTATAGCCTTTAGCGTAGCCGTAGTTTAATACGACATCACCTTCAATGGACATACGAGTAAGAAAAGCTCTTTTGAAATTTTCCACATCAAATAGCTTTTCGTCCGGAGCAATGCTATTAAAAACAATCATTCCTTTTTCCCAGCGGACACCATGTTTCATTAAATCTAATTCATCCGCTAATAAGGTAACTGTATTAAGTTTATTTTTCCAATCTATTTTAACAGACGAAGTGTTTGAAATATCAATCTTCGCAACAAAATTCCCTTTTCCTTTAACTGCATAAATGAGTCCTTCTTGCTCTAAATCGGCATAAGCAGCGAGTACAGTATTTCTGCTAACACTCAGTAATTCGCTTAGTTCCCTTGTTGAAGGGATTTTTTGATCCCCGAGTAAATGCCCTTTCATAATCATCTTTTTCAAATAATCTTTCAATTGAATATAAACAGGACGATTTTTGACAACTTTAAAATCTTTAAACAATTCCTTACCCCCTGCAATCATTTTTTCATATTTATTTCATTCTTTAAAGGTCCACTACATATGTATTTTTTATAAAGGGCGGTACGGTCTTATAAAGTAAAGGCTAATAATTAATGGATGATTTTACTCCTCGTTAATAAGGTGCAAATCTTTTCGGTATAAGTTAATTATATCTTTTAAAGCTGCTGCTGCGGCTCCGCGTGGATTTGATGCACCACCAATTGTAGTAACTTGCCCCATCGTATCTGTAAAGAACGTGATCCCTTTTTCTGTCCCATTTACATTTGCTAGTGGATGATTTCTATCTATTTCGTATGGTTCTACTTTAAGAGCCACTTTACCCTCCTGATCCTTATATGCTGAAGCTATTAATTTAATATATTTATTTTGTTCCTTGGCATGTCGAATTTCTTGTTTTGTAACATGTTCGATTCCTTTTATATGTATATCTGCAAGCGTATTTTCTGTTCCCATTAAACTGTTTGTCAAAAGTAACAATTTACAAGCACTATCAGAACCACTTACATCTAATATTGGGTTCGTTTCAGCAATCCCTTTACTTTGCGCTTCTTTTAGTGCTTCTTCAAACGTAATATCTTCCTCATTCATTTTCGAAAGAATATAATTTGTAGTCCCGTTTAATATTCCTTCTATTTTTTCAATATGACATCCAGCTAAACTAAATTGCCCAATATCTAGAGTCGGTAATGCGGCCGCAGTTGCACCACTATATCGAATTCGTACATTTGCGATTTTTGCTGCATCATTTATTTCTCTCCAGTTTGTAACGAGTGCGCCTTTTGAAATTGCTACAATATCCATATGTTTCTCAATCGCTTGTTTTATATATTGCTTTCCTGGATTTCCATCTTTAAGGTTTGTAACTGTTGATTCCACGAGTACTGTACCACTTATGTTATCTGTTGCTCGTTCCTTCGGATTATACTCAATATATTCTTCAATTGCAGAGCTACCGCCACCATACCTTAATAAGTGATGAATAGATAAACCATCCTCATTATGAATTGCAACATTTCTACCTAACACGCCACTTACAATTAATTGAATCCCATATGTTTCATATATATATAAATATTTTTCATTTATTAATTTTATAAACTCTCTTCCTACTGTTCCATATCCTGATAATACAACTTGAATTTTCATAATATCCCCCCATATTTTTCTACCATATCCCTCTTTCAATATAATATAAAGCGCCCTCGAATTCCATCGAGAGCGCTTTATTATTACCTATCTCGGTAAACTTGATAGCTTTTCTGCAATTGTTCTATAAAACTCTTGAATATTAGAAAAACCTAACGTGTCTGAAACACTAAGTCCTACCATATCGAGATGGTCCCAATTTGCTTTCGTTTCAATATGATTCCATTTTCCCATCTGTAAAGTCTCATTATTATTTACCGCAGTATTAGAAGAAGGCGCGATCATAGAATTTGTATTTACTACACCATCATTTTGCCACCAAGAAGTATCAATTAATGGACGGTTTACTTCATATCTTGCATAGGAACCTAAGAAAAATGCATTACCCATTAACACTTTATTCATTGTTATATGAGGTAAATGTAAACCTGTTATAGGTGCTGCTTGTGAGGCATGTCCACTATAGGATAAGTAATACACATCTGATTGCGTCTTTACCCAATTATTCAGCTCTTTTGCACCATCTGTACTTAAATCCCATTGACTTATATCTTTTGTATCTTTCCAAAGTGTACTATTTACAATACGATCAGTGTATTGTAAAAAAGACTCTCCAGTATTCTTTTTTATACCCCATTGATCCAATTTAAAATCATATAACGATAAATTATTATTCCCTCCAAAACTTGCAGCTGTAATGAGTAAATCTTTAACGAACGGTAGTAGAAGACTACCATCCGCAAGTGTAGTGCCATTGTGAGGAGTTGCTAATGTTGTCACACTATGAACATATGATTTCTTACCCTCAAATAGTGGTGATATATTCGTGTTCGGATGATTTTTCACATAATTTTTTTCTTCAAAACTACCTTCTTTTAATAGATGTACTAATGTTCTAATCGTTTGTCCACCCATGCTATGCCCAACTAAATGAACTTTATTTGTTTCACTCCAATTCGATGCAAAACCACTATAAGCTCTGCCAAAACGATTATGTCCATGTTTCTCAGCATGTGCGGCACCGTATTCAACTGTACCACCATTAATTTGCGCATATAATTCACATGCGCGATCCCAGTTACTAGAAACAGGTCCAACAGCAGCAGTATGTACTGTATAGCCACTTCTTTTTAAATCCTCTTGTATATCATGAACACCACCCCAATATTTAACTCCTAACATTTCCTCTCTACCCCACCCTGCAAAACCATTCACTAGTATGATAGGATAATTATTTTGTTGCTTCTCTTCAGCGTATGTTGTTTTTACTGTGAACGAAAAAACAATCATTAGTGCGAAAAAACATATTTTTAAAATTAACTTCCCCATTCTTTCTCCCCCCTTAATAAAACGTTTACATATTTCTATTAAAAAAGAGTTCTTAACTTAAACATAATGTAAAGTATTTTATATACATTGTATATACAGAAAACATACGCAAATGTTGATAAATATTAAATCAAGTAAGCATTTACTTTTTAGAATACAACTTGTAAATCTTATTATTTGAATTTATAATTAGATTTAGTTTCCTCATGTTAAATAGCTTTAAAAATCATAAGAAAACTAATTCCATTACTTAAGGAGGAGGAAAAGCCATGCAAATCGGATTAAATATTCATACATTATCTCAACCTACTAAAATAACTCCATCTAACCTTGAACATAATACTATCTCTTCTACTAAACTTGAAGATAAAAAATCAAATGATCCCATCAAATTTGATATCCGTTCATCTGAAAAAGAGATGAAACAACCTGAGCATAAATTTAATGAATTAGATTTATGGAAGATGTTAAAAGATAAAGGTATTCCTTTATGGATTATACTTGAAATGCTACAAAAGGCCCGTAAAGAAAAGGAAGCTCAAGATAGTTCGGTTCAATATTCAAATGGTATTGAAGAAACGAACGAGACACGATTAAATGAAGTAATGTAAGTTGTTTAAATGGTATTAAAAAGAGTTCAAGGTTGATAAAATTTCTATCAACCTCGAACTCTTTTTTAAGATTTTTCTCCAATCGTTATAAACTGGAATGACACCTCCCCTTTATAATCTTTAATTAACTTTTCTACTTTTACTGTTTCATTTATTAATGTATTATCTGTCGACATTTTAGGTTTTTCATCACCTAAAGACTTTTTCAAGTGGAGCAGGTGCATTTTCGTCTCTTTTGCATTTATTTCTTTATACACGCTATCTTTTGCTACAATTACATACCATTGCGTTTGATATTTACGAGTGTTACCTATCCAAGCATCACTTCCGTATTTAACAGCAATCGCCTTGCCTTCTAATTCAATACTTTTCATAGTCTTTTTTTCTTCTTGTGCAAATAATAGTGAGCCCTCTTTTGGGAAACTCGGTAACGTATCTATATGTCTAGAAGTGGATCCATTATCTCTTTTACGAAAAACCTTTGTTTTAATCAACGCTTGCGCTGTAGATTCATTTAAAATTAATACTTGCCCATTTCCAGATGTACCTGTTTTCACAGAAAACACTTCATTTTCTTTCGTAATTTCCTGATAACGATTCATAATTGATAAAATATTATTTTCATCTCCAATAATTAGTACACCGTTAGCTGGAAATCTGTTTTCATTTTTAGAGCATGCACTTAAAGTTATTAACATTAATATACTTAAAATGAAAATAGATAATATTTTCTTCATCACAGTTCCTTTCATAACTCAAATTGTTTTTACAAGCTTTTATGCAGTCTTACTTGCTGATATTCTCTACTGTTCCATGGTTTTATATAGCTTTTGTAAATAACGCCAACGAGTTATATAGAAATATAAAACTTGTATACAAATAAACGAAATTAAAATTACAATAGAACTATTTAAAATAGAGAAATCGACTAATTGTTGCAATGCCATATATGCAACCACTGTGTGAATTACTGCAATGATTATTGGTAAAAAGAACATTAATAATAACTGTCTCGTTACCACTTTTTTCAACTCTCGTTTACTTAATCCCATTTTCGAAATCATTTTATATTGTTGTTGATCGCGATCCAAATCAGTATATAACCGGAAGTAAATAAAACTAGCGGCGAATGTGAAAAAGACGATTCCAACTAAAACACTTGCCATCAGTAATAATCCATTTGTTTGTTTTGCCTCTAACAAATTTAAAGTCAAAGCTTGAAAATAGAAATTACCTTCTCTTGCATCTTCATCGAATATACTATTTAATTGATTTGAAATTTTTTTCGTCTTTATCCAGTCATCTACAACAAATCCGTAAGTACGATTTTGAATAACTACATCATCTTGATTGGTATTAAAAGGAATACCATCATATACACGATCTTGAACTGCGATAAAAATACCGCTAGTATCATGTGGCAAAACTAAATTTTCTACAGCTTTTTTCACACGAAATATTTTTGTCCAATCTCCTTCAATGACTTCAATATTCTTTATATAATCACCATTTTTAAATTCTTGTTTTTGTGATACCATTCCAGGGATTAGTAATATTTCATCTTCTTTTTCAATTGTTTCTTGTTGATACCCTAGTGCTCTCGCAAGGTCGTTATATTCACTTAACTTCATTACATATACATTATTTTCTGTATATTTATAAGAAGATGAAGCCGTCCGATATGGAATATTCGCATCAGCAAGATGTTTTTTTATAATAGAGAGATGTTTATCCACCATTTTGTCTTTTTCAGGACCTACATAAAGAAACGTATACGGATTTGTCATCCTTACCAATTCTTTATTCCCAATAGCAGCTGTAGTGCCAATTGCTGTAAAAGCAACCGCTGAAATAATAGACACTATAAAAAACATCGTTGCATTATCTTTCATACGGTAAATTAATTCTGAAAACGTTAATATATTTGTTCTCTTTAAAAAGAAAGATTCACTCCTTTTCGCAAGATACAATATATAAACGCTACATTGTGTATATAAAAAGTACGTTCCTATAATTACTAAGAGCACACCCATTCCGAGCATAATAAAACTGTGATTTTGAATAAAGCGAAATACTGAAATATATCCATACCCTATACTAATTAAAGAAAGTAACGATAATATTATTGAAGCTTTCGGTTCAGGCTTTGGCTTTTCTCCAGCTTGAATAAGTTCCACAAGTTCGGTTACTTTAACCGTTTTAAATGTAACTAACGAAACGATTAAAAATAAGACTAGAAACGTGAAAACTGTTAATAATACAGCCTGCACTGGTATATAAAAAGGTAAGCCATTACTAATCATTAATACACTGGCACTGATTAGTAAAACTAGTTTAGAAAATATGAGGCCGATGAGTATCCCAATACAAATTGAGCCAAGTCCAATTAACATATTTTCAATTAGCAATAGCTTCTTAAGCTGTCTCATCGACATACCGTGCATCATTAAAATGCCAAATTCTTTCTTACGTGTTTTTAAAAACGAGCTCACTGAATATAAAATAAAGAAAAATGAAAATACAAAAATCAAACCTTGGGATACTTGAAATCCAAATGTACCAAATGTACTTATTGTTTTACTTGTCGATTTTAACTCCCCCTGTAAATCAGGATGGAATAATAAAAGTGCATACGTAAAGAAAATCATAATCGAAAATGCACTACTTAAAAAATGGGCAGCATATGTACGCTTATTTCGAAAAATATTATTAAATGCGAACTGACGAAAAGTCATGCCTTTTCCCTCCTAACAAAGAAAGGACATCCATAATCTTTTGATAAAAAGTTTGTCGACTTTCACCACGATAAATTTCGTTATATAGTTGACCATCTTTAATGAAAATTACTCGGCTACAAAAACTAGCTGCATACGGATCATGTGTAACTAACATCATCGTTGCCTTTTCTTCCTTATTAAGCGTATCCAGCATCTCCATTACATCATTTGAAGATTTAGAGTCTAAATTTCCGGTCGGCTCATCGGCAAGTAATAATTGCGGCTTATGAACAATTGCACGAGCAATTGCTGTTCTTTGAGCTTGTCCCCCTGAAATTTCAAACGTTCTTTTATTCAATATATCTGTAATATTTAATTTCGCTGCAATTTCTTCTACTCTTTTGTTCATTTCTCGCACAGAAACACCATCTAAAGTCATTGGCAATACGATATTTTCCTTTACTGTAAGTGTGCTAAGTAGATTAAATGATTGGAATACAAATCCTAATTGTTTTCTACGGAATAAAGCTAAATCTTCAGAGGATAACTGGAAAGGATTTGTCCCATTTATTATTATTTCTCCTGATGTGGGAGAGTCGATAGTAGATACCATATTTAATAACGTTGTTTTCCCGCTCCCTGATGGCCCCATAATACCTATAAATTCACCTTCTTGAATTGATAAATCAATATCTACTAATGCTTTAAAAGGCACTTTCCCTTTATATACTTTACTAATACTTTTTGCATGTAAAATTTCCATTTATATTCTCCCTTCATTTGCACTTCTTACAATAGAGTGTAAATGAATTGTCTTATAACTCATATTGATTCATCTTTCATTTATCTTACACGCTTGTAAGATTTCTAAAAAAACTGATAATAAAACTGTTTCCAAACTAAAATAAATGCATAACTATCTTATAATAATTATATAGTGGCAGGAAATACAATAGTATATCAAAACTTTATTATATAAATGCAAAAAGCTTAGAGTTATAGCTCTAAGCTTTTTTGCACTGTATGATCATTCCCTTTAAAGAGCACTATTTTTTATCCATTCGGATTTACTCAATACATAATGATTAAAAATTTGACTTTCTATCGTCTGTTGACTCAAAAAAACAAACCTGCATTTTTCAATAACTTTATTTGACGGTACGTTATTAATTAATGCAATTGCGTTAAGGACATCCACATTTGTATTTTCAAACAAATAGCCGATCAAGCCTTGTGTCGCATTCGTTGCATATCCATTATTATGATATTCACTTGAAACAGCATACATAATTTCTCTATTCGGTGCAGGAAGCTCATCTTTCATACCTGTGCAGCACCATCCAACAAATTCATTTGTAGTTTTCTTAAATATTCCTAGTCTTAATATGTGATCATCTATGTTAGACGTAGTTCTCACTGCATGAAGAAATGCTTTGTTTTCTGGTATTTCTTCATTTGTAACCCAATTAACTCGTTGTTCTTTCGTTGATTTCCAGTCTGGTAAAAACTTTTCTATTTCTGGTTGATTTGCTATTTTATAAATACTCTCTGCATCTTTGACCGTAAACTCTTGTAGGTATATATCTCCACAATCTATTTTAAATAAATTAGTCAAACTCTCTTCTCCCCCTTCCCTTACGTTAAAGCGCCTTAATCTGCTTCGTAAGTTCCATAAACCGTTCGTCTAGTTCTTTATATTCTTTGTCTTTAGAAGTTAAAAAGCTTAATTTCCCTAATACTTCTTGTCTTTCTGTTTCTAACGTTAAACGTAGCTCTTCCATTTCATCTCTAGTTTTCGTAGGTTCTTCAAGCTGTTTTTGTATCGTATTGTTTAAAAACAAGAGCTTTGCGTTAGTTGTTTTCTCCAGAAAATATCGATCGTGAGAAACGATTACGAGTGTTCCGTTATACTCAGCTAATGTATTTTCAAGCTGTTCACGTGAAGGTAGATCAAGGTGATTCGTCGGTTCGTCTAAAATAAGTACATCTTTTTCATCTAAAATATAAGCCATGAGCTTACATTTCACTCTTTCTCCCATACTCATATACTCAATTGGCTCTTTCCATTGAGAAGCTTGGAATCCTAAATGTTTCATTAAATTTTGGACTTTTCCTCTCTTCTCAAATGTCTCTTTATAAAATAAATCTTCTGGTGTTTTATCAAGCGGTAAATCAAATACTTCTTGTGTTAAATATCCAATGTTTGCTGATGGTGAAATCCATACTTCTCCTTCGACAGTTTCTGTTCCCATAATCATCTTTAGTAACGTTGTTTTCCCGCTACCGTTTGGTCCAATAATCGCAACCTTTTCACCGTGCTGAATTGTAAAATTAACGTTTTCAAATAATATCCGATTATTAAATTCTTTCCGTAATTGTTTTACTTCTAAGAAACGTTTTCCTACTTTTTTACTCGCTTGAATAGAAAATTCAACTGAATACTCTTCTTTCACACGTTCTATCTTCGTTTTCTCCAGCTCTTTTTCGAGGCGTTTTCGTTTTGATTTAACTTGCGCGTCCATTCGCTTCGCCTTTACACGATAAAACTCTTTCACTCCTTCTTGTTTTGTAGACTGCGCATGTGCCTTTTGTGACCATGAACTTAATTCTTTTATATGTGTTTCTACTTGTTCTATCTTCTTTTGTTGTTTTTCATATTCACGCTGCTGCGTCAATCTTTTATGCTCACGTTCTTTCATATAACTTGTATAATCACCAATATGATCAATTAATTTCTTATCCTCAATTGACCATATTCTAGTTGCGACAACATCTAAAAAGTATCGATCATGTGATACGACGATAACTGTACCTTTCATATTTTTTATTTGCTTAATGAGAAATTCCGTACTCATCTCATCTAAATGATTTGTCGGTTCGTCTAAAATTAAAACATTAGGATTTTCAGCAAACCCTTTTGCTAATCGAACTTTCAGCTTTTCGCCACCACTTAAAGTAAGGAAATCGTTCGTTGGCACACCCCATTTCGCAAGAAGTTCGGCTTCTTTTGCAATCATATCCTTACTAACGAAAGATTCTTTTTCTTGTTCAACATATGCTGTTGTCACATTCATTTGCATCCATTCAACAGTGCCTTTTGATGGTTCAATTTTCCCATTTATTAATTGAAGTAACGTTGATTTACCAGCCCCGTTTTTACCAATTAACCCGATAACATCCCCTTGTCTTACTATCACATTCATTTTCTCTAACAAAGTATTTTCCTTTATTTCAACATAAACATCATTTAATTTTAATAGTTCTTTCATAATACCGATCCCTTTCATTAAGGGAGAATAAAAAAATCCTCCCAAATAAATTTGGCAGGATTAGTCGTTAAAATATTTACACCCAAATAAGCTATTGCGTAACATAAATAGCAATACCGCTGTATGGAAATTGGGCAGACTAATCCTATTTTTTAGAAATTGAAATTTATTGAATTTCAACATTTAAAAATAAGATTAGTTAATCATCGTCCACCCATCATTCCTTTCCGTCGTTAATAACCATATTGTACCATGATAGTACTGTATGAGTAAATACAATTATATGTGCTATTATTATGATTGCTTTCTTCTAGGTCTATTTATCATTTCTTAGCTTCAAATTGAATAAGAATACTTTATTTTTCTTTAGATTTCACTAATAATATCCTTCTAAGCATTCCCTCTTATATAATTTTTATATAACTGTATGATTAATTTTATATTATACATACTACATTTCAGTTTTTATAATAAAGTTATCATTTTTAAGGAGGGATTCTACAATGGAATTTAGCAAACTCGGAAACAGTGGATTAACAGTAAGTAAGATTGCATACGGTAACTGGATAAATCATGGTGGAAAAGTAAATGAAGATACTGCAAATGAATGTGTGAAAGCTGCATTAGATGTTGGAATTACAACATTCGATACTGCAGATGTTTATTCGGACACTATTGCTGAGGAGATACTTGGTCGCTCTTTGAAAGGACTACGCCGAGAAAGTATAGAGCTTTGTACAAAAGTTTGCCATCCAACCGGACCTGGAAAAAATGATCGTGGATTATCACGCAAACATATTATAGAAAATTGTAATGCATCGTTACAACGGCTACATACAGAATACATTGATGTCTATTATGCACATCGATTCGATACAACAACTCCTCTTGAAGAAACAATGTTAGCGTTCTCAGATCTTGTAAGACAAGGTAAAGTCCTTTATTTAGGTGTAAGTGAATGGACATCGGAGCAAATCACACGCGGTGCAGCACTTGCCCGAGAATTGAACATTCCTCTTATCGCTAGCCAGCCTCAATATTCGATGTTATGGCGAGTGATCGAAACAGATATAATACCTACATGTCAACGTGAAGGACTTGGTCAAGTTGTTTGGTCTCCCCTCGCACAAGGTATTCTCACTGGAAAATACCAACCAGGTAAACCAATTCCTGCTCAATCACGTGCTAATTCAAATGCGGGAAAACCGTTTTTTAACAAACTCGTACAACGTTGGATGAGTGATAATGTACTTACTGCTATACAAAAACTTAATCCTATTGCACAAGAAAATCATCTCACCCTACCTCAACTCGCAGTTGCTTGGGTACTACAAAATCCAGCTGTTTCCTCTGCTATTATTGGCGCTTCCAATCCGGAGCAAATAAGAGAAAATGTAATTGCTTCTAATGTTACATTGTCACCTGAAATTATGGGTCAAATTGATAGTGTGCTAAAAGGTTTCATTGAATATGATCCAAGTAAAACAGGTTAAATCATCAGTGACTTAACAATAAATATAGTACCTTTCCAAATTCACTACTGCCCATCCAATCAAGATGGGCCTTTATTTTTCAAATTCAAGTTGTGAAGTCTTATAAATCTCTCTAACAACTGCTAAGAAGTTCTCGAGTACGACGGACTTTTCATCTTGTCTCCATCCAGCGTATAAATTTATCTCCGGTGTATTTTCTTGAATCTCTTTATACATGACTCCCGATTTTTTATAACTTTCCACTGATGATGGAACGACAGAAATCCCCATACCTGCTGCAACTAAATTAACAATCGTCTGCATTTGAATCGCCTCTTGAACAATATTTAAACTTACTCCATGTTCCCAAAAGTAACTAATAATTAAATCATAAAAGTTCGTACCGAAATGACGAGGAAATAAAACAAATGGTTCATCTACTAGTTCTTTAATAGAAATATTAGGTAACGAAACTAATGGGTGACTTTCATATAAAACCAATTTTAAACGTTCTTTGGAACAAACTTCGGAAGATAATATTTCATTATTTTGCATAGAACGAATAAATCCAATGTGAATTTGTTTTTCATAGAGCGCTTTTATTTGCTGGTCTGTTGTCATCTCACGTAATATAAGCTGAATTTTAGGAAACCGTTCTCGAAACGTTTTTAATATGTTTATAACCGTTTCTATAGAATCAACAAAACCGATGATTAAATGCCCGATCTTCCCTTCATCCGCGAGCTGTGTTTCTTTAATGGTTCTATCGACTTGAAGTAACGTTTGTCGCGCACCTTCTAAAAAGATTTTCCCCGCATCGGTAAGCTCAACCATCCTTTTTGTCCTGTGAAGAAGTTGAACACCTAATTCTTCTTCCAACTTTCGAATTTCTTGACTTAAAGGCGGTTGTGCCATCATAAGACGTTCTGCCGCACGACTAAAGTTTAATTCTTCTGCCACTGTTATGAAATATTTCATTTTACGAATATCCATTACAATCCCCCTAACATTCACAACTAGTAAAAAAACCCTCCTTCTAATAAATTGTAAATAAAAACAGGAGGAAACTATATCAATCCCTTTTCGTTTCTTTTTTATCATAAATCATGCCATAAAAATACGAGAGATTTATAATAAGTTGAATTACATGACTTGGGTAATTTCATTACTTTCATATATTATTTGATTTACCATTTGGTTGAGTAACGAGTACTTGATATTTTTATTCACCTAATTATAAAAACAAAATGTTATTCGTTACCCAATAACCACTTATTGTTTTTCGATAAATTTTTATTGATTACTACCCTATAATAAGCTATTATATGTTTGTAGAAAATATTAATCTAAGGATTGATTTTATGGACAGGACATTAAAAATCACAAAATTAAATATGTTTTTAAGGATTTATCTCATCCCGATTATAGTAGGGATAATTGTTGGTATACTAACTAAATTGGGGCAAGGTATACTTCCAGGACATTGGAATTCATTAGCGAATCTAGGAAGTGTTTGGTTAGTTCCATCCTTTTTTGTAGCTAGCTTTAGTTATTCTCAGCGTACAGCTATACTTTCTGGCATCCTTGCACTACTTGGTATGGTATTAGGCTACTATGGCTATGCAATAGTTATTACAAATGTAGCTCACTCTATTTATTTTATATCTGTATGGATCGTATGTGCATTTATAGGGGGAACTATCTTTGGAATTGCAGGTTTTCTATGGAAAGATGCTACAAATCCACTTCATAAATTCGGAAGCGCACTTATTAGTGGAGTTTTTGTAACGGATGGACTTCACATTCTTTTAAATTTTGAAGACTATAGTCATATGTTACCTGTTGGATATACCGAAGTGATAGTCGGGATTATCTTCATTCTTGTATTAGAACGCTCTAATGCTAATCGAATTTCTTCTTTCTTAATGATGGTTCCTATCATTATTTTAGGATTAATTGGATATAAACTATTAAGTTTGTTTACTTAATTACAATACTGTTTCATGAAAAAATAAAAGACAAATTCTATTATAATCTACAAAAAATATCACGAATTCGAACATTATACTTATTAATGTTGATACACTTATTCATAGGATGGATTCATGAAGCTATCTCTTTCAAACGGGTGGCTTTTTTCTTACAAAAACTATTTATCAGCTTTTTATTAAATACTTCTAATTTAACAATCGTATTTAATAGCGTGTCGTTAAACATACTAAGATGACCTTTTACCATTTCATATAATCGCCATAAGGTGAAACTTTAATCAATGGAAGTTTTCTTCATCCCCCACTAATTATTAGTTGAACCAATCGGACTGCCCATTAAAGCGGGATAAAATAAGGCTAAAAAACTTATCTCCAAAGTTCTTTAGCCTAAGTCACTTATTTACACATTAAAAAATATAATTCGTACAACGGTACCTTTACCAACTTCTGAATGGATTTCTACACTATGTCCTAATTGTTTCGTAATTTCATATACAAGATATAGCCCCATTCCGGTTGATTCTTTAAAATCTCTACCATTTTCTCCTGTAAAGAAAGGTTTAAACACTCTTGGTACATCTTGCTTCGGAATTCCTACACCACTATCGATAATTTCAAGTATAACGTTATTACCTTCCTTACAAGCATTTACTTTAATCTTCTCTCTACTACCTGACGAATATTTAATCGCATTCGATAGTATTTGTCCAATTAAAAATTGTAACCATTTCGCATCACTTTCCACAGTAATATCCTTATCAATTGTAAGCTCTGGATATACAAAATTCCGGATGAAGAAGCGTTTATGTTCATGCACGGAATCATTCACTATTTTATGTAGCTGTACTTTTTCCACATAAAAATCTTGTGTAAATGCTTCTAAACGTGCGACATACAAAGCCATCTCTAACCCCTTTTTCAACCTATCTGTTTCCTCATTTATACTTTCAAAACGTGGGTCTACTTCATCCTGTGTAATCAATTCTATTACAGATAGAGGTGTTTTCATTTGATGTATCCACTGGTTCATAAAGGTTAAATGATCACTATTTTTTCTCTCTTGTATTTGCAGCTGATTTTGATAATGGCGATATTGCACCTCAAGTAGGTCTTGAAGCGCAGTAGATACAGCTGAAAAATCAGATTTTTGAACAGATTCATCCAAAGATTCAAGCGGATTTGCTAATCGTTCATAAAAAGAGCGATGTGTAAAGTAACGAAATACTAAATAACTCAACATAAAAAATGCACCTAAAAACATTGCATATAATGCCGTTGCAATATGGTTATGCCCATCAAACCAATATACAAGAAATATGGCTAGTAGTTGGATTGCTGTAAAACAAATAAGTGGTATATGATCTCGAATAAACAATCTTATCATTTTTCCATACCAGTATCCCAAGTAATATGTAATCTATAACCGACACTACGAATCGTTTCAATTGCATCTTCAATCTGTAATGTTTTTAACTTTTTACGCACTCGAGTTGTATTTACGCTTAAAGTATTATCATCAACATAAGATTCGCTATCCCATAATTTATTTAATAGCACTTCTCTACCCACAACACGCGGATAATTTTTCATTAACATCTCTAATAAAATAGCTTCATTTCTTGTTATATCAATCTCTTGATTCTTAAGCTTCAATACAAGCCTTTCGGGATATAAACAAAGACCTTGTTGCTCAACCATCCGTTCTTCTACTTTCGGTGCATAATCTCCGTAAGCACGTCTTAAATGACTACGAATTTTAGCCATTACAACTTCGTAATGGAATGGCTTTGAAATAAAATCATCGCCACCGTTTTCAAGCGCCATAACTTGATCCATCGTGCCTTCACGAGCCGAAATAAATAGTATCGGACATGTAGAAACTCCACGAATTTGACGACACCAATAGTAACCATCAAAACTTGGTAAATTAATATCTAATAAAACTAACTCTGGTTGTTCTTCTAAAAAAATGTTTAATACATTTTGAAAATCCGATACAATAATTCCTTCGTATCCATATTTCGCGACATGTGTTGATAATAGTTCTGCAATTTTCATATCGTCTTCTACAATCATAATTTTAACCATATGTTTACTCCTTTTTCGATCCACAATCTTATATTCAATTATATAAAGTGAAACTTTAATCAGTGGGGGTTTTCTTCATCTCCCACTGATTATTAGTTGAACCAATCGGACTTTTATGGGCAGTTGATCCCCCACCTAACTTCTTTGCTTTCGCTGAATTTTGTGGTGGGGGCCTTACTGACCATTAAAGCGGGATAAAATAAATACTACCTTTTTTTATATAATCCGTAAATCCAAAAAGGATACTTTTATACAACAGCATCCTTCTTCTATTATTTCTTATTTAATATGAAATTCACTCAAAGTAAATCTCAATTGCTCCACATAATTCATACCTAATTCCATCCGAGCAGTCTTCAATGGATCCACAACTTGGCAAATTTTCAAATTACCTGCAGCTGATAATAAAAGCGTTGCATCAGCTTTAGACATTTCTAATTCTTCATGTAAAAATGTCACCATATTACGTACAGCACGATTCGCTGCATCATCTAACAATTTCTCTGAAGCAATCGTCATTACTTTTTCTTTTTGAATAGCCATTGGTAGTGGCCATTTCTTTCCTTTTATAATTTGAACTGTTACAGTAACCTCACCAGCAACCTCTACTCCACTAACACCAATTTCACCATCACCCATCGCCGCGTGTAAATCACCTAATGCTAATAGAGCGCCAGGAACATTTACAGGTAATAGTAATGTTGTCCCTTCTTTTATTTCTTTACAGTCCATATTACCGCCGTGATCATGCGGAGTGCCACATGAAATACTCTCTTCTTTCGGCGCAGTACCAATAACACCAATCATTGGATTAATCGGAATTTGTAGTTCATTTGAAAACAAAACATGTTCATTATGTATCGGGACAATTTTCACTGTATTTCCGTTTAAATCTTCACCCATTACGCCAAGATTCGTTCCAGTAGTTAAAACACCTTGCTCTGCAATTTTAATCTTTTCAATCGATACAACTAAAATATCACCAGGTTCTGCACCATTAATATATACTGGACCAGTCGCTGGATTAATTCGGTTCCAATCTAATTCTTGAAACGCAACATCTTCAGAGTCAATTTGATTTTCAAAGCAATCATATGTTTCAAATACAAGACGACTCCCTACTTCTACTGCCATACAAGGCTGATTATCTGGTGACATTGCGTAAACGATATGTTCTTTATGAATGCGATACATGTTATCTCTCCTTTTTTATATTACTCTACAATTATTAATTAGCTTTTTTCGTAAAAGCTCCTTTTAATATTTATTGATATTTACATATAGAAAAGCACTTAGCTTATTTTCATACATACACTCTTTACTATAACAGGTAAAGAAAGGTGGTAGCACTATGCCCCTTATTCCATATAACGAAAGCGATGTGGATTTGCTAGCTCGCTTAATTCGTGCTGAAGCTGAAGGAGAAGGTCGACAAGGTGAACAACTTGTTGGTTGCGTAGTAGTAAATCGTGTATTTTGTGATTGCTTAGATTTTAAACAACTTCGATCTGTGCGTGATGCAGTATATCAAAATCCCGGTGGATTTGAAGCAGTGCAATACGGATATTTTTATCAGCGTGCTCGCGAATCAGAAAAAGATATCGCAAGAAAAGTTTTACAAGGTGAATGGCGCTGGCCAGCACGATGGGCTCTTTGGTATTTTCGTCCAACTGGATCTTGTCCACCTGAATGGTATAACCAACCGTTTGCAGGGCAATTTAAAAGTCATTGTTTTTATGAACCTCGTGGTGATGAATGTTCGAAAATGTATTCACGATAGCAAAATTTGAAACGCAAGTACTTAAATCTCTGAGTACTTGCGTTTCTTTTAGATTGTTTAGAAATCTAATAATGCGATGAACTTTTCAACTCCCACAACATGTATTAATAACGGTATACGTGGGCCGCTAGACTGATTCATAATGAGCCTATATATAATCAAAAACAATTGTTTTTGATTTTCTTTCATTATTTTTTTATTTTCATGATGACAAATTGAATACAAATTTTCCATTAAGTTAGAGTAATCTTTATTAGAACGAAGTATTTTGCAAACTTCTACTAACCATTCTTTCTGTCTTTCATCTAATGTGTTGTAAAACTCTGTATTTCTCTCTTGATTTACCGCAATTAATTTTTCAGATTGAAAGTTTCTTATCCAATACTCTGCGCGGTTACATATCGCTATCATAGCATCTAATGTATAACTTCTATCTATTTTTTCTAATGTATCTTGTAAAATAGATGAATCAAAATTTAATAGTGGTAACGTTCCTGCTACTTGGTTAAATTTCGGATATTCTTTAAACCCACTATCAACTCTAGAGAGTTTAATTGCATCAAATAAATCTTCATTTTTGAGCATTTTATTCTCATAACTATCTTTCAATCGTTCATATTCTGTATAATTGCGAATCACATCTTCATCAAGACCGATATGAAAAGCTGCGTTTGGTCTATATTTAGCAAACATGAAAAGAATCACTTCTGGTAAATACACTTTTAACAACTCACTAGGTGTAATACTATTCCCTGAAGAACTAGACATTTTTTCGTGATGCCCTTTTATTCCTATGAAATCATACGCAACGTAATGAGGAGCTTCACGATTAAATATTTCTTTTGCGATTTCCTTGGATACATTATAACTACCCGTTTCCGATGAATGATCTCTTCCACCCGGTTCAAAAATAACATCCTCTATCATCCACCTCATCGGCCAATCGATTTTCCAATTCAGTTTCATTTTATTTGTATTTAATACTGATAATTCATTTTGATTTCCACATACACATTCATACTGAACTGATTTTAATACTTCATCAAAATGTGTAATCGTTGTTGCATCTTTCCCGCATTTTTCACAATATAATGTAACTGGATAAAAGCTCTCTCGCTCTTCTTCACTACACTCTCCAGTTTTAAAACCCATTAAAATATCATATATTTCTTTTCTTTTATATAAAGACTCGAATATATTTTCGTTATACCGTCTGCTTCTATATTCAGCATGTTGATTTATGAATTCCACTTCAATTCCAAATGCTTGAAGAGATTTCTCAAACTCTTTTTCAAAATGCTCTGCATACGAATTATGACAGCCATATGGATCTGGAATATCACAGTACGGCATACCAATATATTTTGCAAAAGATGGATCAATATTTTTAGGAACTTTTCTAAATCTATCATAATCATCCCATGAGAATATAAAACGAGTCTTTTTCCCTAAATCTTGTAGTGCTCTTACCACGAAATACGTCGTTATTATTTCACGAAAGTTCCCGATATGAACAGAACCAGATGGACTTATTCCAGATGCGCAAACAAACGTTTCTTTGTTTGGATGTTTTCTAATTAATTCATGTGCTACTTCATACGCCCAATGCATATGTTACTCACCTCAATTATTATTTGTTTTCACATTTTCAAATTTATGCAATAAAAAAACTCCCACCCCCAAGATTATTCATCTTGAGGACGAGAGTTGTTAGCTTCGCGGTACCACCTCAGTTTGTTAATACGTCGCCATATTAACCTCTTCAGGTACGGCAAAATATGCTTATACCCTATCTCTATAACGGGAGAACCCGTCGCACCATCCCTAAACAAATTAGTTCCTTGCGCAGCTCCAAGTCTTTTTTCATTAAGATGTATACCGCTCTTTCTCAGCTACCAGAGCTCTCTGTACGTATTCTTTCTTAACTACTCTTCTCTTCCATGCCATTTTAAATATTAGTTTTTTCATATGATAATTTATAATACTTTTATTGTCAAACTTTTCCGAACTAAAATTCTATCTAAATAAATGCTTTATCGCTTCTAATTGAATTTTATGACTACATTCATCACAACAATATGTCCCTTTCGGTTTCTCTTTAAATCGCTTATATTTTTCACTTCCTTCGTATACACGGAATATATTTTTACAAGAAAAGCAAACAATTTCATAAAACATCATATGCATTTTCCTCTCCATGTTTATACATTTTTTAATCACTTGAGAAAATCAGTTTTCCAAAGTACAAATCTTAATATCTTCTGACTAAAGGTTTACCTCTATTCTTATCGAATTATATAAATATCTTATAAAGCGAGGTGAACATCTTGATCAGTAATATAGAATTAGTTTTAGATGCTAAAGCAAGTTTAGCTGAAGGGCCATGTTGGAATGAAAATAAACAACTTTTATACTGGGTTGATATTATGGAGAAACAATTATGCATATTTAATCCTACTACTAATACAAACCGAGTAATCGCTCTTAATCAACAAATCGGCTGTGTTGTTCCATATTTAGAAGACGTACTACTCCTAGCTATGGAAAATGGCTTTTATTCTATTCATGTAAAAACAGAAAAACTGACACATATTTTTGACCCTGAACCACATTTATTTGAAAATCGTTTTAACGATGGAAAATGCGATCCAGCAGGACGTTTTTGGGCAGGCACTACAGATACATACGGTATTAATGCTGCAGGTTCCTTGTATTGTTTAAATAATAATTTAAGTGTCGAGAAAAAAATTGCACATGTAAATACATCAAATGGCATTGCTTGGTCACCTGATTATACATACCTTTATTTTATTGATACACCTACTAAAAAAGTAGTTCGTTTTCATTATGATATAAGTACTGGAGAAATTCGTAATCCAAATGATGTAATCATTTTCCCTGAAAATGACGGTCTACCTGATGGTATGACAATAGACGAAGAAGGTTGTTTATGGATTGCACATTGGGGCGGTTCAAAGATTACTAGGTGGAACCCTTTAACTGGAGAGCAAATATTAAGTATCCCAATCCCAGCGTTATATGTAACCTCGTGTACATTTGGAGGGCCTAATTTAACAGATTTATATGTTACAACAGCCAGAACAAGAATGACAAATAACGAATTAAAACAATATCCACATGCTGGTGGTATTTTTCGAATTCAAACGAATATAAAAGGTTGTCCTACCCATTCATTTCGCAATAATAATATTGGAGCTGAAACTATATGAATCGTATCGATTACATAAGACACGAAGAAAAGAAATATCATGACCTTTGCTATGAACAATATAAACTATTCGAAACTGGCTCTTGGCTTTACAAACCGGTTAAAACAGTTATGGACTTAATGGAGTACTTTGAAGGACAAAATAACTTACAAGTGCTTGATCTCGGCTCTGGCGTTGGAAGAAATAGTATTCCAATTGCACAAAAGATACAAAATGGTAGTGGTACTGTTACTTGTGTGGACTTACTGGATTCCGCTTTAACAAAATTACAAACGTATAGTAAAGAACATGATGTATTTCAAGTCATACAAACAGAACAAGCAGCAATTGAAAACTACTACATCCAACCTGATACTTATGATTATATCGTTGCAGTATCAAGTTTAGAGCATGTCAAATCAGAAGAAGATTTAAAAAACGTGCTCCATTCTATGAAAAAAGGTACAAAAGCTGGTGGTATCAATTGTTTCATTATTAACTCGAACATACAAGAAATAGACTTACATACGAATGAAAAATTAGATGCTTTAATTGAAATTAACCTTCCTACTGAAGAGATGATATATCTATTAAAAAGCATTTATAAGGAATGGAAAGAAATTAAAGTTGAAGTAAAAGAATTAGTCTATAATATTGTTCGCGATGAAAGGCATATTCAATTAAATACAAATGCTATAACATTTGTTTTTCAGAAATAAAACTATAAAAGGTAAGGTTTTCCCCTCATATATTCATAGAAACACCCTTACCTTTCAATCATAAATTCTTTATAAAATTGCTTCGTTATTAGTTTTAGCTTTTTCTAAAACATTATTTTTATTAGAAATACTATTCAGCTATTAATTGAATTCATTCATTTATCAATAATTGCTTGTCGAGCTTTTTCTTTATCATCAAAATGAATAGTCGAATCCTTTAAAATTTGATACGTTTCATGCCCCTTCCCAGCAATTAAAACGATATCATTAGAAGATGCCATGTTTATTGCATGTTTTATAGCCAGTTCACGATCTACTTCTACTTTATAATTCAAATTATTATTCTGTGAAAATCCTTTTTCAATATCTTTCATTATTGCATAAGGGTCTTCTGAACGTGGATTATCAGAAGTAATATAAACAAAATCACTATAACTTCCAGCAATTTCACCCATTATAGATCGTTTTTTTGCATCTCTATCTCCACCGCAACCGAAAACAGTAATAATTTTACCTTTTGAAAACTCGCTAATTGTAGAGAGGGCATTTTCTAACGCATCTGGTGTATGAGCATAGTCCACGATTACAAGGAAATCTTGATTTTCGTCTATGATTTCCATTCTACCTTCAATGCTCTTTACACTAGATAAACTGTCACTAATGTTTGTAAGCGGAATACCTTCAACCAATGCAGCTGTTATTGCTGCTAATGCATTATATACATTAAAACGGCCTACCAGATTTAGATGGGTTTCTATTTCTCCATTAAAGGATGCAACTACACAACGAATTCCTTTTGGGCTTAAAGTTATGTTCTTCGCTTGAACATCAGCTCTATTTTGTATCCCATATGTAATAACCTCAGCTGAAGTAATTTTTTTAAAGTATTCTACCGACGGATCGTCTGCATTCAATACAACAAATTTTTTATCTGTAGTAGAAAAATCATTTCCTAATCTTGAAAATAGAAGACCTTTTACATGCTTATATTCCTCAAATGTTCCATGGTAGTCCAAATGATCTTGAGTTAAATTTGTAAAAACAGCGGTTTTAAAGTTACACCCTCTAACTCTTTCCATATGTAAACCCTGTGAGGTAACTTCCATAACACAATAATCTGTATTATGATTTTTCATCGTTTGCAAATTCCGCTGAAGTATCGGTGGTTCTTGCGTATTAATATCAGTAGGATACCATTTCGAACCAACTTTCACTCCGTTATTCCCCATAAGCCCTGTTTGAAATCCATAATCAGTCAAAATCTTTTCAAGTAAATAGGAAGTAGTTGTTTTACCATTTGTTCCTGTTATTCCAATTAGCTTAATTTTATTAGATGGGTAACCATAGAAATGTGACGCAATAACTGCCATAGCATACCTAGCATCTTTAACAATTATTTTAGGTATTTCAATATTTACATCTCTTTCTACAATTAATGCCACGGCACCCTTTTTCACTGCATCTTCAACAAATTGGTGACGATCTTCAAGAAAACCATCAATACCTGATACACATATAAACAGATTTCCACTTGTAATCTTTCTAGAATCCATTTCTAATCCCGTAATTTCTACATTCATATTCCCAATGGTATCTTTAATCAATAACAAATCCGCCAGCTCTTTTAGTTTCAAATCCCTCGCCCCCTTACACATTTACCCTACTTATTTTACCACTTCATATAAAATAATGGTTTAAAATTCCATATCAGTCGAACGAATTTTAAATCTTTAATATACATAAATAAAAGAGCACTTGTTTCCGCAAGTGCTCTTTTGGGGATTTTGAGATACCCTATTAACGAAAGTTAAGGTTACTTAAAGTTAATAGGTATTTCTATTATATGCTTGTCCTTTTTATTTGTGCATAATCAATATATAAACATCTTTAATAATATTTAATAACTATTAATTATAGTTCTTTTTACATTTTATCATTAAGAAATTAATTGAAGGCTTATTTTCCATGATTTTATTTGGTTCCTCAATTTCTGAAACTTGTACGAGTCCATATTTATTAAAATCTTGTTTTATAGATTCAGAATCATAGAAGAACATTTTTACGCCTTCCATTATCCCAAAATAATCTTTATCCAACTGTTTTCCTTTCCCATACATAGGAGCTTTTTTAGAAACAGTTGTGAAAACCATATATCCACCTGGTTTTAACTGATTATAACAATCTTTAATAAATTTCTCTCGCTCATGCTCATTTAACAAATGAAGAAGTGCATGACTAAATATCCCATCATATAGTTTATTATCAAAAGGCATCTCGTTTACCGAACCGTGATGCATATGAACATCTTCTAGTCCATTTTCTCTTGCTAAATTAATTGCAGTTTTTGAAATTTCAATACCTGTTACATCTATACCATTTTCGATAAACACCTTTGCGTTTCTTCCATATCCAATACCCGGAACTAATATGTACTTAATATTCTTTTCCAGAAAAAAATCCTTTGTCAAAATTGCAGATTCTGTAGGTTCAAATCCCCACATCGTTTGTTTCTCAATAAAGCTTGATTCCCAAAATTCCATTTATATTTCTATCTCCTTATTCTTATCTCATGCTTAGCATCACATGAAAGACCTATTAATTTTAACGCTGCTTTTTTCACCACAGTCACTATAGGTCCATTGAATATAGCATATTAATAAGCCTATATCTAATTTAAAGATTGGTTGAATATGAATTCTAAATATTAACTTTTACATTTAGAAGAAATAAAAAATGCCAATACTTCTATTGTATATTGGCATTTTCACATAAGAAATTATCTTTTTATATTGTACTGATCTAATACCTTTTCTAGCATTTCTAAAGTTATCGGTTGCGCTTGCTGTATTAATTGGTAACCAATACGGCCATTCGGTTCGGCCGTAACTTGCTGTAAACTCTTCAAATCATGAATTCCTTTTTCTCTTAATTGTATAGATAGTTGTTGCTCCGACATTTTCGCCTTCACTAAATTCTCTTTTACAATTTCTCCATTTTCAACGATTATAATGCTACTGCCATTAAGGAATTGTTCCACCTTCCTTGATTTCAATTCAAAGAAATGAATGATAAGAAGTATACTTGCAAATATTACAGCCGCAAATATAGATGGGACTACTTTCCTACTTAATACAGGCTCTACAATAATACGTCCAATTGATACTACTATAATGATTTCAGCTCTTGTCATTTGGCTAACAGATGTACTACCAGTCATTTTTAATGCAATCATTCCAGTGAAAATTAAAATAATACTCTCCATAATAATATTCATTATAGCCAATCCTTTAATAGTGAATGTTATTAGCATTCCCATTAAAGTTGTATTTTACATATTTACCAAGTTTTTAAACCCTTCAGACCATGATGGAAATATAGGGTTCCATCCATATTCTTTACGCGCTTTATTATTTGAAGCTCCTCTTTCCCAACTATTTTTACCAGTTTGAACTTTAGGCATAGGTGCCCCCATCGCTTCTGCATATATTGGTAACCAATCTTTACTAGTCGCCGGGAAATCATCTACAATATTTACGGTTCCTGCAGGCCAATGAAGAGCTAACATAGCTGCTCTAGCGGCATCTTCGACATGTATAAACGAACTTATCCCGTCTGATGCGATAAGTTCATTATTACGAACTTGATTTGCAATTTCTCCGTTTTCCGCATACCATGTGTCCGGTCCATATAGCGTACCATAACGAAGTATAACCGCTTCTGGTAACTCAGAAACAGCTTCTTCTAGTTTTAATATGCCATTAATAGTCACTTGCCGAGGTATAGGGGCAGCAATATCTAATAAATCTTTTTCTGTCGCAAGTGTATCTCCTGCTTCATACGCCCATGAAATACTTTGAGCGATTATTCTCTTTACCTCTACATTTTTAGCAGCATCAACAAGGTTACGAGTGCCTTCAATTCTAATTTTAGCATTATCCTCAACATTCCAAGTAGACAATGATGTTAATTGATGAATCAATACATCAGGTGTTGTTTTATTTAATACAGAAAATACAGCATGCCGATTAAATATATCAGCTATTACTGGAATAGCACCAATTTTCTTCATTGCCTCTATTTGCGATTCATTACGAATCATTGCAAATACGGTATGACCCTCTTTTATTAACCTCGGTAATAAAGAACGTCCTATTACACCCGTTGCACCTGCTACAAATATTTTCATATCAGTTCCTCCTCATTTAGTTATCATAAATGTGACGAACTATATATGAAATATGTGACAAATAATTACTAGATTTATTTGTTATTCATATGAAACGAACACTTTCAAAGGCCGCAGTATCCCTCCACTTAATTCCTTAAAGCATTTTGTAAGTGCAGTATAATGAATTTCATGTTGAAAAATCTCTTCTATCCATGGTGTCTGTTCTATTTGACTAAAAAACCAATTTGCATGTTTTTGATAATCATATCCGTCACTTGAACCAATGATCTGCAATTCTTTTCGATAAAAGTCGACGGTTAATGTTAAATTTTCTATATTACCATCAGAAAGAATACATATCGCCCCATTACTTTTAATAGCCTTTTGCAATGTGTGAAACCCTCTATTTGTAGCAGAACATTCGAAACCGTAATTATACGTATCTATAATTTTCTCTTCCGAATCAAAGAGGTTTTTCACACCAAACTTCTTTGCAAATTCTCTTCTATTTTTATTAGGCTCAACAACATCCACATGCTCAACACCTACGTAGCATTTTAAAAAATAACAAGCGAGTAAACCGATAACTCCCATTCCAGTAATAAGTACTTTTTCATCCTGTCGCGGGTCTAATTTCAATACCCCTTTAGCAGCATCACACGAAAGAATAGATAATAAAGCAACTTTAGATTTTATATAACTAGGCACTCGAATTACTTTATCCCCTTTAACTATTCCTACCGTTTCATGTCCATAAAAAGAGACTACTTTATCACCTACATATAAATTTGTTACTTTATTACCAACTTGAATAACTTCACCATAACTTTCATATCCAGTTTTTCTTGGATAATCAGGATTTGAATCTGTAACATCCGATTCTTTATACTGTGGTAACTCTGCTCCAATACTTATTGCACCTGCAATTGTTTTAACGATAATTTCATCATCCTGTATAGACTCAATTTCGCGCGTTTCCCACTTAAGCCGTTTTGGTCCTTCTAAAACTAATTTATTTTGTTCCATTTATAACCCTCACATTTTATAAAAAAATATTCTCACTACATTTCAAACAATGTATAATAAATACATCTAAAATTTAAGCTATAAATTTGGATAGCAACCAACAGTGATAATATGATAATTGAATTTGATGGATATGGAATAAATGAGTATGTTATTGGCCTTAACTATTCTCTAAACGAATTAAGAACAATGTATTTAAATGTGAAAAATGAAGAGATGTCTAATGAAGAGCTTCTAATCTTATTTTGTGTGCAGTACCAGTATGAAAAAACTCCAAAATTACTACAAGAAGACGTCTTGAGCGCTGTTGTCATTGATTTAGATACGGACTATATTTATGTTCCTAATAGATAACAGTAAACTAGATGAAATGAATAGAAATTACGATTCAGCTAAGTGTTTAATAAAATAAGTGACTGCCCAAATTAATGTTGCAAATTGAGTGACAAAATACATTGTCCATTCAAAACCAGTCAATTTTCTCTCTCGTTTCACTTTCTTTAAGTATCTGTAAAATATAAATGTACATAAAAACATTAGTAACAACGATAATTGTTGTAAATCATCGACTATACGTACTGCCATAGACTCCATCACCCTCCTATTAAAAATAAATGCTATACTTTAAGGATATCATCTATTGGTAGTTTATTTCCATTTAAAACAATTATGTCCTAAACAAAAAGAGCACTCAACAATTGAGTGCTCTAAAAAGTATTAACGTAACACTTTTCTTCTACTTTTTATAACTAAGTTCTATCACTTCCGGTATATGATTACTATCATATTTCTTTGTATAGATTTCTCCATCTGGAGTAACAAATTGTAATACAATCTCGCCACAAACTCCATTTAGCATTTCAAATTCGCCTTGTATATTTGAAATACTGCGTTCCTTACTTTCGATTGAATCTTCATAAATTTTCACATTAGATATAGGTTCGTTATTTTGATTTACGATAATACCTCTTGAATACTTACCAACCGCAATGCATTGATCATCTTTTTTATAATATTTAGTCACAACGATAGCTCCAATTATTATAACAATACACACAAACAAGAGAATTATTTTACGTCTCACAACAACCCTCCTAATTCAAATTATTCTTTTCTAAACTGAAAATTCAACTGTCCTGATTGTTTGATTTCCTCAATTACTTTACGAATACCTTCTTCAATCCTATCTTCCTTCACATTCGATACATTTAACTTTAATAGTCTTTCTTTCGGAAAACCTCTCATATAATTTTTATCAATCGCATCAATACTTATTTGTATTTCACCTAATCTTTGTAAAAACATTTCTGAAATACTTGTTTTATGTAATTCTAAACAAGTGTGGATTCCAATTGTATTCTGCTTTGTATATGTAAATAAAAGCGGATTTTCATTATGCATTCTTTCTAATATTTCTGCTAGTTTTTTAGATCTATCGTGATAGGAAGATTTAATTTTATTTCTATGACGTTCAAACATGCCACTCTTTATATAAATTTCTAAAGCCGCTTGAGAAATCATCGGACTATCAATATCTAAAATCTTTTTATATGTATGGAAATCATTTGCAATGGATGGCGGAATGACCGCAACTCCAACCCGTAAACCTGGAAAAATAATCTTAGAGTAACTTTTTAAATATATTACATGATTACAATTATCCAAGCTATATAACGGATCTGCTTTTGAATCCGTTTCTAAATCTGCTAAATAATCATCTTCCACTATAAATACATTATATTTTTTAGCCAGTAGCACGATTTTTTCTTTCTCCTCTTTAGAATAAGACGTTCCAAGTGGATGATGATATCTTGGTATTGTATAAAAGAATTTTATATTACCTGTCCGAAAAATACGTTCCAATTCATCTAAGTCAATACCTTCATTCGTACGTTTAATACCGATTACAGGAATTTTGTTTATTTCTAGATATTCAATATATAAATGATATGTTGGTTGTTCAATTAATATCGTTTCATTTTCATTTGGAAATGGTATAGAAGTTAAGATTGCAAGAGCTTGTTGTACACCTGACGTTATAAAAATATTTTCTTCTTTAGTGAAGACTTGATAGTTTGCTAATTGTTTTTGAATGACCGGAATTAAAGACGGTAAACCTTTTGGCGTTCCATATACAAACAAGTCATTTTTATATGTATCAATGGCTTTATTAATACAATGTTGAAAATCTAAATATGGAAAAATATCTGGATCTGGTGCTGAAGAAGCAAAATCAATTATCTTGTCAATTTCTATAGTACTCCCTGATTTTCGAACAACGTAGTATCCACTTTGAGGGACGGAATAAATAATATGACGCTTTTCTAATTCATGTAGTGCCCGTATAATTGTCGCCTTATTGCATTCATATTGCGTAACAAGCGATCGTATTGACGGTAATTTCTGTCCTTCTTTTATCACTCCATGTTGAATCATGTTTTCTATATCGTTAAAAATATGTAAATACTTATACATTATTTCACTCCCTTATGTAAGGACTTAAAAAGATTCCTCATTATTAAGCAAACAGAAATATATCCCTTCTATTACTTTAAACTTTAACATTATTTCACATGTCCTTCTCTTAACAAGGAAATTACAATTAATAAATAGAATATCTACATGAATAAATAAAAAGTGAGGGATATGTTATGCAGCGCTTAAATACAATTGATATTAGTAACGTTTTAGAATTAGAAAAGACTCTTTCTACTTTATTAAATGAAGAGATTTCTTCAAAACTAGAGCTTGAAAACTGGTTAAAAAAACAATCTACAGTCATTTGGAAAATTGAAGAACAATTAACATCGCACTATATCGCCTTTCAATGTAATACAGATAATAAAAAAATAAAAGATACTTTTGAATATGATCAACAATATGTACGACCTCTTTTGAAACGTTATCAAAATTCATTTGATAATAAATATTTAGAATCTCCTTTTCGAATGGAACTTGATCCAAAAACGTATAGCTTACTAGATAAAAAAATTAAGAATGCGCAAACATTATTTTGTGAAAAGAACATTGATCTAGAGGTAACTGAAGACAAACTAGTAACCGAGTACTTCGAAATTACAGGTGGTTTAATTGCACTATGGGACGGTGAAGAGAAAACAATTACTGAACTACAGTCTTACTTACAAGATCCGGATCGTCATATAAGAAAAAAAGCAAAAACACTCATTTCTGAAACATTCTTATCTGTTGAAGATACATTACAGAATATATTAAATGAATTAATCGTAATCCGTCACCAAAAAGCAAAAAACATTCAATTAGATAATTATCGTGATTATATGTTTAAAAAACATGAACGATTTGATTATACACCTGAAGATTGCTATGAGCTGGCTGAATCTATTCGTAAATACGTTGTACCACTTATCGATAAAATATTGAATGAGAAAAAATCTGAACTTCAAGTAGATAGTCTTCGTCCATGGGATCAAAAAGCAACCGCACCGAATCAAAAAGTATTAAAACCTATCGAAGATGCGAGTGATTTAGTCAAAAAAAGTTCTCGTATTTTACACAAACTAGACCCAGAATTTTCTGCATTATTAAACCGTATGCATAAAAATAATTGCTTAGATTTAGAAAGTCGTAAAGGAAAAGGACCTGGAGGATTTTGCGAATACTTACCTGCTTCTCGATTATCTTTCATTTTCATGAATCTAAATCATACACATTATGACGTTACTACTTTCCTCCATGAAATGGGCCATAGTATTCATAATGAGTGTATGAATCAGCTAGAGCTACAAAAATATTTAGAAATCCCTTCTGAATCAGCTGAACTCGCTAGCATGACAATGGAATTATTTTCGATGGAATATTGGGATACATTTTATGAGAATACAGAAGAATTTATAAAAGCAAAATTGGATTTCTTTAAAGATATTGTAAAGTATTTACCACCAACGCTTATCGTTGATCAATTCCAGCATTGGATGTATGAAAATCCTAATCATACCGCTAAGGAAAGAAACGAAAAATATTTAGAATTACATAACACTTACCAATCAAACGTCGTAAATATCGAAGGGTATGAAAATTGGATCGCAACTGGCTGGTTACCTATACTGCACATATTCGAAATACCATTCTATTACATCGAATATGCTATCGCACAACTTGGTGCGTTGCAAATGTATAAACAATATAAAGAAAATCCTAAACAAGCACTAGAAAATTATAAAAAAGCTTTATCATTGGGTAGCTCTAAATCTTTAACTGAAGTATATGAAGCAGCCGGTATTCGTTTTGATTTTTCTGGAGAAACGATTAAAGAACTAATGTTATTTGTAGAGGGTGAATTAGAGTCACTTGAACAATTGTAAGAAGGAAGCTGTTCCTATATTTTAGGTTCAGCTTTCTTCTTTATTTTATTTATCAATTCTATGTACTGAGAATCACCATATCCGATTGCTGGAAAAAGTTGAAACAACTTTATTAATAATTCTTGATTTGAGAAACCTTGATTTTTAGAGATGAATTTCATTACGATATTATCTTCTTTTAGCATTTCTAAATATAAGTCTATAGCCTGGTACATTACAGGTGGTACCTTACGGGAAGCCTTTTTATGGTTTACTAATACTTCATTGTATATAGAAGAATAATCCCCCAATCCAAGTTCAATTTGACTTACTTTAAATTCATCCTCTCTGAAGCTATTTAAGTATACCTTCCCTTCATAAGAAGACTGTTCAAGGTATGAAAGTAAAGTAAGTAGATTCATTTGACAAAACATATCTTCACCGAACCATAAAACAATACATTTATACTTTTTCGTAAATAGATTTTCTAACGGATCTATGACCTTTTTTGTATAACTTTCTACTGAACTGTTATGACCTTCTGCTCTTGTTTTAATAAACTCATCATTAAAAACTTGTGTAGTAGCCAGGTTCACACACATTGCCTCATTAAATGGTGCATATTCAGAATTACCCATTAGTTTTTCATTTTTAAATTCTTCATACATCATTTGACCATTTAATATATTTAGTACATCTTTATCAAACAGCTCTCTTTTCGCATTTCGTAACTGCTCAACTTCTAATTTTTTAGAAACATTCATTTTAAACTCCCCTTCTATTTTTAGTTTAATAAATGATTGAATAGGCATGTTGTTAAGCTTAAATTCTCTTGGATTCATTCCAAAAACATTCTTAAAAGCTCTACTATAAGCCTCTTGCGAAGAATAATCATAATCCAATGCAATATGTATTATCTTTCTATTATTCGTCAAATCCTCCATAGATAAATACAATCTTCTCAAAAGAATATAGCGTCTAATACTAATGCCTGTTACTTGGTGAAATCTAAAAGAACAGTAATACGGAGAATAACCCATATAACGAGATAATTCATTTAATGAAAATTCTTCTTTTAATCTGCTCTCAATCCAATCAATCATCTTCTGTATATGTTCATTCATTTACTTCCCCCCTTATTAAGCATTATAAAAGATGTTCATTACTTTCTTTTGATATTTCTTGTGTTTTATAACATGAGCCATTCATTACTTTATGCTTTATTTTAAAGGAAATCAAAAATAAAGCACGAATGTTGTAAATTAAGAATCTTTTCGTTCTCAAGTAAAAAAGTAAAGTTTGGAAAGGACGTTACAATGAACGAGCTAGAAAAAGAAATACTTCAATTAATAAATGAACAATATTCGTTAAATTTTATTAACATGAAACCAATAACGAATGAAATGTATCAATGTCTTACAGAACTAGGTACATACTTCATTAGAATTACAAACTACAAAACATATAAAGAACAGGTAGATGAAGTTACATACACGAACTTTTTATATGAAAATGGTTTAGCAGTTCCTCCAATCATACCTTCTCTTAATGGGAATTTAGTAGAAAGGTTAACATTAGACAAGGAGATTTTTGCTGTATTATATAAAGCTGCTCCAGGTATACATTTACCAAGGTGTGAATGGAATTCTAATATATTTAGAAAGCTTGGTAAACAAATTGGAAAATTACATCGTATTTCTAAAAGCTTTGAAAAGACTAAACTGGTTAAACATATAAACGATTGGTATGAAAATGAAGAATATAATTTTCTTAAGTATATCCCTAAAGAAGAAACTACTATAAGAGAAATTGCATCTGACGTTTTAACTTCTATAAAGGGGCTAGAGAAATCCCCTTCGAATTACGGCTTAATTCACGGTGATTTATGGTTAGAAAACATTTTAGTTGAAAACAATTCAAACTTAACAATGATTGATTTTCAAGACTGTGAAAAACATTTTTATATATTTGATTTAGCAGTTCCTATTTATAGTGCGATAGAATATTCATTTGCTGGAAATGGGAATATCGCAGACTATGAGCGTTCTATTACAAAAGCAATATTTGACGGATATCAAGAGGAAAATGAACTGCCTAAAGAGATGATAGACCAGTTGCCTATGTTTATTAAATTAAAGGAGATTTTTGAATATAGCTTAATGCATATGTATTGGGATAAAGAAGAATTAACTGAGGAACAAGTACGGATAATGAATCTTTATAGGATGAAGATCGAAACTAAATATACCTTTATCAATGTTTAAAAATACTGTTGTTTAACTACAAGGAAACTTTAGTTAAACAACAGTATTTATTAATTGGCTACTAAACAACCTTGTTTTATTACTTATAAATACTGAGTCAATAATCTGTTTAAATACACTTCAGTTTGCGGAGATACTTCCTCAGAAAACCTAGCTGCAATCATAATAGGGGCCCATTGAAAGATCTCATCTCTTGTTATATCAGTATTACTGCAATATATTTGCAAATACATTTCTGCTAATTCTATATAAGACTGCGCATACAATAAATATGTACGAAACACATCTGCACGAATATCACCTGAACAAGCATCTACCCAGTCTATAATATTTACATTCTTTCCACTCAAAATTAGATTAAATGGATGGAAATCACCATGGCATAATTTAGGTTCAAATTTGATTGAATGTAACTTATTCAATATATTTCCCTTTTGTTTTTCATCCAATTTATAAACAGATTTAATTTGTCGCTCTAATCTTTCTCTCATTGATTCTATTTCATCAGTGTTCACACGAATAGAGTGAATCTTTTTTTGTTCATTTACACAAATATTTATGTAATGCTCTGACTCATTTAGATTATTAAGCAGGAGATCACCTATACTGTCACCTTTTACGTATTCCATAACAATTGCCTGTCTATTTTGTATCTTTGTCACTTCAAATACGCTTGGAACTGATAGCCCACATGAATAAGCATATTTTTGTTTTTTTGCTTCATTTATAGACTCTGTATCTGGAAGATATTCTTTAAATAATTTCACAACCTTACTATCATATAGATAGATTTCCGCTGTATTCCCTTTAGCTATCGGATTTCCTAAATTCAATTCATTTCTCTCCTTATTGTAAATTAAGCTGACACCTTATTCTCCTATATAAATTCAGTGTAATTATGCGGAAACCCTTCTCTACGAAAATATAAAAAACTTACCACTTTCTATCCTTAAATAGAAAGTGGTAAGTTTAATTTACTAGGAATATCGGTAGGAAAATGTGGTGTATACACAATTGAAAATGCATATCCTTGCTCAATAAATGATACTTCATTATGTTTACATTGAAATGGTACACTATTTCTCTTAAAGTTAATTTGGATTTGCTGTAAAAATGCAGGGTTCGGTGTTCCGAAAGATACGTTTACTTTCGGTGGTAAAGCTTTCATTGCAATTGGGATCCAAGGTCGTTGCCACCATGTTGCAACAATATATGCTGTGCCCCCTATAACAAAGTTGAAAATATCCCCATCTTCCATCGTTTTCATATTTAGATTTGATTTTAGCCATTCTGTAAATACAGGTACACTTTTAACGGGAAGTCCGATTTCCCTTACATATAAAATGTTTAAAGGGGAATGCGGTACTAATACATCTTCTTTAACATAACGATGTGCGATAATTTCGAGTAGGTTTCCATCACCGTCTTTAAAGTATACATTGAATAGAGCATTCTCTTCACCAATGACATTTCCATTTTTCCATTTCACAATGAGTAATCCAGAATCCTTTAACCACCTTGCTGTTTCATGAAATTTTGAATATGGAATCTCAAAAGCGAAATGTGCAGGTGCGATTGGTTCGTATACTTCTTGAAAACTAATTGTTGTGTGTGGTGTTACTTCAAATTGAATAAAAGATGCCGTTTCTTTTTTTATTGGAAAAGATAATATGTCCTTATATACTTGTTTTACCCCTTCTATGGAAACCGTTTGTAGTTTTATGTCTGATATATGTGTAATCATTATAATTAACCTCCAAATCCATTATATCTATTAGTATTGTATTTCAAAAACTAACAGGAAAAATCCACCTGGAGATTGAAACTTTAATTAACAAACTAATACTTTTGTATTAGAACAGTTAAGTTAACATTTTCAGCTAATGCAATATATCTTAAGTAAAAAGGAGTGTTGTATTGTGTCTCAAAGAATTTCCTACTATGAAGCTGCACCGGATGCTATGAAAATTATGATGGACATGGAAAAGTACACAAAGCAATCAACGATTAATCGAACGATTAGAGAACTTATTAAAATTAGAGTTTCTCAGATCAACGGCTGTGCTTACTGTATAGATTTACATACTTCCGATGCACGAAAAATGGGAGAAAGTGAACAAAGAATTTATTGCTTAAGTACTTGGGAGGAATGTAACTTTTATACAGCAGAAGAAAAGGTCGCTATGGAACTAGCTGAGCATATTACACTAATTCCTACTAAGAGAGTTCCTGATTCTCTATATAAACGAGTATGCGAACATTATGATGAAAAACAATATATTGACCTTGTCTTAATTATTAATCAAATTAATAGTTGGAATAGAATTTCTATCGCGATGGGAAATATACCTGCAAAAAAATAAAACTCTAAGTAAAAATCTTACTTATTCTATACGATATTTCTACATGACATATTCTTACAATATTAACCATTGTTTTACCTCTAGCATGTCTTGTATAAACTACTTTTCCACACAAAAAGCTGCTTTTTTTTAAGAAAAGCAGCTTTTACTCTATAACACATTATAATTTCACAGCAATAATCATAAACCTTTTTGAATTTGTACGAATCCCTTTTTCAGAACTATTTGCATCAATGAACTTTTGTAAAATAGTAAAATCATCTTCCTCTTCTCCAAATCTAGGAATAATAGGTGTATGTTTTAACAAGAAGATAAGATCTTCATGCGTACTGTAATAATCAGTAACATCATATTCACGTACTTGCACGAGTTCAAATCCCGCATTTATAAGTTCACCCATATACTTTTCTTTTAAAGTTCCATCTCTTTCGCCTAAGCATTGTCCTCTTCCAAATGCCTCTTTCAGGTTCAATTTATCATGTTCGCTAACTTGTTGTGTTAAAAACAAAGCACCTTTTTTCATTACATTTGCTAATTCGGATGCTATAAATGGCGCGTGACAACTAGAAGCAATATCAAAATGCGCATGTGGAAACGTTAAAGCTTCAGAATCCATTTGAAGAAACTCAACATTTTGTACATCTGATTTTTTTAAGTTAGAATGTGCTGTTTCAATCATGCCATTAGAATTATCTATTCCAATTAACAATTTAGCTGAAGATGATATGTTAAGTACATTTTCTCCTCCACCTGTACCAACATCTAATAAAAAATGTGATGGTTTGCATCTTTCTTTTACCTCTCTATAAAAGTCCCATGAATCTCCTACAGTTTCACATTTTATTTTACTAAAATCCCATCCATTTAATCTTCCTACTTTATCATAAAAGTTTTTGTACTCTAATTCGTTCATTTTATTATTTCCCCTTTGTTAATATGCATAAAATGTTTAATCCTGATCATCCCCGAAATAGACTCATAGTTTATATATTCGAAAAGCTCCTTTTATATCAAGTACGCATCTCTCAATCCCAAACAATTACTTACTTCGAGCTATACATAAATTTATCCCACCACAATTAAAAGAATATATGTACGATAACATCATTCAATTAAGTATATTATAAAATACAAATTATCGAAATAGCAGCTTGATACATTCCAATTTACATAATATATTTACAGTTCATCTTCTTTAATATAATCTAAATGTCTTCTTCCCCAACCACACATACTATCTAACACGGTACTTACTGTTTTTCCATGCTCAGATAAACTATATTCCACTTTAGGTGGTATTTCTTGATAAATCTCGCGTTCTATTAGTTGATCTTGCTCTAATTCCCGCAATTGCTTCGCTAAAGTCCCTTGAGATATATCTGGTATCAATCGCTTTAATTCACCAAACCGTTTTGTTCCGTCTGTTAATAATATAAACAAAATGAGTGGTTTCCATTTCCCACCGATTATTTGTAGTGTTGCTATTACTCCTTTTAACTTCGGTTCTTGTAAATCCATTTTTCACACCTCTCCTCTGACATCACAAATCTTTTTTCACATTGCATATCCGCAGGAAAAGTAATTCGTACGAAATATGCGACTATGTACATAAAAAGTGCGTACTTTTCACTTGCTATCTTTTAGCGAATAATAAAGACATAACAGCTTTATTTTAAATTTTTTATTAAAGGAGTCGCTTAAATATGTCTATTACTACATTAAAAGGTAGCCGTATCGTTATCATTGGTGGAAGTTCTGGTATTGGGTTTGCAACAGCACAACAAGCAATTGAACAAGGCGCACATGTTATTATTGCAGGAAAATCCAAAGAAAAATTAATGATTGCTCAAGAAGTAATTAAAAACAATCATCTTCAGACTTATGTATTGGATAACCAAGATAAAAACCAATTACAAGCGTTTTTCAAGAACATTGGGGATTTTAATCATTTGTTCACACCAGGAGCTTCTTACACACTTGGACCAATAACCACTACAGATGATATTGCCGAAAGTAGCTTTATCGGAAAATTTTGGCCACAATATTATGCCGTAAAATATGCAGTTCCTTTTCTTGTAAACTCTGGATCTATCGTATTAATGTCCGGTGCATTTAGTCAAAGGCCACTTAAAGGTGCGCCTGCTTACGGAGCTTGTAATGGTGCTATTGAAAGTTTAGGGAAAGCTTTAGCTGTTGAGCTAGCTCCAATTAGAGTTAATGTTGTTTCTCCTGGAACAATACAAAGAGAGAATGAACGAAATGTAAATAGACTAGCTTCTTATGAAACTTATAAATCTCTATCTCTTGTAAAACGACCTGGGCACAATGATGAAATTGCGCATACTGTACTATATTTAATGCAAAACAGTTTTTCTACAGGTAATGTATTGTTTCCTGATGGAGGATACACTTATCATTAAATTATTTATAACAAAAGCCACTTATTAAGGTGGCTTTTGTTATAAATTTAGAATCTGCTGAAGCAATACAGGATCCTCTTTTAAAAGTTCTGCTAAAAACATAAGTTGCGGAAAAGGTTGTAAGATTAAATCTTTATTCATTTTTTCTTTCAGTATAGCCATTCCACCTTGTTTAATATAATCGTTTAGTGTTATTCCCTTACTACAAACTAGCCTAATATCACTTACTGAAAGCAATAATAACCCGTTCGTTTCAGAGGATGGAGTTGGTTCATTTTCTGAATGTGCCATATACATAATAGATAAAGTTTCATCTGGGCTATCAATAATTAATATTGGATTGATTTCATTTTCTACTCTTATTTTCTTTGATTGTGCATTCCAATTCTCTTTATAATATGTACTTGGTGAACTGAATATTGCAATATCGATAGCAGCTTCTTCTTTCACTTCTCTTTTAGCAGTTTCTACTGCTGTTTCATCGGCTTCTTTATGCCCCCCCAGCCTTACTACACCTAATGTACCCCCTTTACTCGTTGGACCAACTTGAAAAACAAATAAATTTTTATAAACTACATACGCACCAGCTGTTCGCATATTCTTATCTATTTGTATCAACATTTTCCCTCCTAACGATCTTCGAATAAAATAGTTTACTATAATTTTATTATGTATTTAAATTATCTTCAATCCAACACGCAGCATCAAGTAGGTTTTACGCTATATACTCAGGTACTGTTTCTTTCTACGAATTTCTATACTTTGTTAATGAGCTTTCTCCCCATCCTGTTCGTACTAAAATCTTTTTCATAATACTGCCTTCATTTTTATTTCCTCCTTTAGATTTTAAAATACCTCTAAAAAGTAGGATTCATCAAAAAATTAAAGAATGCTATATATAACAAGTATTGGACGGATGATTTTCAAATTCCTCTATATAAAGCGACTTGATCCATCCAGTATGCAATGACGCATTTTAGGATTTCCACATACTTATTCCATTAGCTATGCCACCGGGAACATTAGTAGATCGTTTTTTTCAGCTTGCAATCATTTGCTGTAGCTACTTTTACTAAATTTATAACATTATGTACCCGATAAGAAAACTATGATGAAAGGAAGTTATATGAATGTTTGATTGGTTAATTGAAATAGATGAACCAAAATACTCGGTATCAAATATAGATGAAAATTTTCATATTAAAAAAATTCCAACAGTCTCATCAACACCTAATATAAGTCCAATTTGCCAACTTTTCAGTGGCATGGATGTCATACTTGAAGAGGACGTTTATACGTCCTTTCCCATTACAAATGACGTTACTTTAAATATAGTTAAAAATGAATTAACCCCTCATTATAAAGATGTGAAACAAGTTTTTATTAATAATGAATTACATGAAATTTTCATGATAGGTTTAAAGGAAGAATCAAAACAAACTCTAAAAGAACTTCTAACTAACGGTATATATCCTGTAGTGCCTGATTTATACCGAAGCCGTTCTTTTAATAGAACTGTCGGTAGAAGAACATTAAAATATTATTCTGTACTATTCGATTGCATTGATCCGATGTTCTTAAATGAAACTCAAGAAATAGCATATTTCCTCAAACATTCATTCTTTCAAAAAGAGGGTTCCATTTCTTTAGTACCAACAGGTTGGTTTTTAAAAGAGTCATTAAAGGATTCCATTACACTCCGCTCATTTTGTACATTTGCAAATAAAATTGTACTAATAGTTGACGAATCGAATCAAGAAGTAATTTCTCTTGATATTTACGGATAAATTGATAAATGGCTAACGTCAGGAAGATGCGGATTTACAACGATAAGGAAACTCCAAATTAAAAAGCCCAACTTTTCTACAAATCAAAATAGAGAAATTGAGCTTTTCAGTTACTTCAGTTACTTCATTTATTTATTGAATTCATTAACTGGAAGAAGTATTCAGGTTTATGAGTCTTATTTAGGTTATACCATGCATGTAATGTATCTGGTGTAAATACATCTATTTTTTTCAGTACCTCCATTGCAAATTCCAGAGGAGCTATTCCTGATGCAGTAACTATATTCGCATCAGATACCGCAGATTCCAACTCATAGAACTTTTCTCCATTATAGTTAGGACATACCATTTTAGTATATTCTAAGTTATTACTTGTATGCTTTCTAGCATCTAAGTATCCCATATTCGCAAGGCCCTCAGTTGCGCCACAAATTGCAGCAACAATAGTACCAAGCTTTAAAGCTTGGCCAATTCTTTCCAAGATAGGTTGATGAATTTCTTCACTCCAAGTAGTCCCTCCTGGTAAAATTAAAAGATCTTTACTCTCAAGAGTACATTCATCAAGCGAAATATCTGGTTTTATGCTCAGTCCTCCCATAGTAGTAATCATTTCTTTATTAGTTCCAACTGTAATTACTTTTAAAGGTGCTAAATCTTTTTTGAAATATCTTCCTGAGTTTAATTCAGCAATTAAATATCCATATTCCCAGTCCGACATTGTATTAAATACATATAGAAATGCTTTTTTTGTTTGCATCCAATAACACTCCAATCACAATTTATATAGCTATTATAATATAACTTCCCTGACAGTTAACGTCAGGGAAGTTATCATACTTGATGAAATTTTATTAATTCCGAAAGAACTTCAATAAGTCTTTTCTTAAGACTTATTGGCTCAATAACTTTAATAGATTTATTGTACGGTAAAAGTAAATAAGGTACATATGTATGTAATATATCTTTTTCAAGAAGAAAAACTGCTTGATTTGAAGTCCGTTCTTGTAAATAATGTCCTAAAAACCAATGTTGGCAAATATCAGCCAATACACTTTTATCCCCATTAATAACCAAAGAAATAGTCCCTTCCTTATCTTCTATAGTTGGAAGAAGACCATTTATAAAAAAGTCACGTGCTGAAAAATTTTCTGGTCGGTTAAACTTATTCTCTGTAAGCATTAGACTTTCAATTCGATCTACTCTAAAACTACGGATATCATTCCTAAGATGACAAAATCCAATCACATACCACTTATTATTCCAATAGATAATTTTGTACGGATCGACCAATCTATAATTTAATTGCTTTTCGCCACTTTTATGGTAAAGAATTTTTACTGAGTAGCCGTCAGCTATGGCCTGCTCCAACTCCTTCAAAAAAGGTTCCATAGAGAGTGAACATAATCGACTTATTACTTCAAGACTAGCTAAATGTTGATTTATCTTTGTTTCCTGTTCTTGATTTGAGTATTTACTTAATTTTGAAATGGCCCTATTTAGTGCTTCACCTCCATAATATCCGGCTTCTTCTGCAAAAACAGCAGCGTGAAATAGTGCCGTTTGCTCCTCAAAATCAAAAAAAAGAGGCGCCTCAATAAAATTGTTCAATAAAGTGTATCCACCGTTATGTCCTGATTCTGAAATTATAGGTACGCCACTTGTTGAAATTGTATCAATATAACGATACACAGTCCTTATATTCATCTCTAACTTTTCTGAAATTTGTTTTGCAGTAATTTTTTCACCTGAACGAAGCATCCATAGAATCGCTAACATATTGTCAATTTTAGGCATATAATTCCACCTCTATATGAAATTTATTTTCTATTATATATTTCCTATTTTTAGTATAACTCATCAACTGTTCCTTCCCATAGCTTTCTATATAATGAAGCCCTAGACACATTTGTAATTTCACAAATTTGATTTACAGTCATATCTCCCTCTTTATAAAGCTTTACTGCATAATTCATTCCTGCATGATTTTTATAGTACTTCTTTAACCGACCTTTACACTTTCCTTCTTTTTTAGCTAATTCAATTCCCTCACGCTATCGCATATGGATAAGATCACGTTCTAATTGGTTTACACCCGCCATAACCGTAATTATTGCACCATATTTCACCTTTAGGCTGGGAACATATTAATTTGCTAGAAGAATACCATTTTAATTCGGAGAAAGTGATCTCATTAGATTCTTTAAGACCACTGAAGCTTTCTTAACATTATTAAAAACGAGAGAATCGTCAGGACAATAGGCTTAGCGTTGTAAACCCGCATTTCCCTGACGGTACCTACAAAGAAAAAAGGCATATAATTAATGCCTTTTTTCTTTATCATCATTTAACTGGATAACAAACTTCTGTTACCCACTTATTAGGATCCGATTCCATCGCTGGGCTCACATGATATATATTAAACATCGGGCCTGCTAATTCGTAACCTTCAGTCTCAATCCATTTTGCCGCAGCCTCATTTACAGCTGTCATTTGTTCATAACTTCCATTAACCGTTATGGAAGCTACATGAGTTGATTCAATATTCTTAAATGTGACGTGTTTTGTATTTTCGTGCTTCCCTAAAATACTTAACTGTATTTCTACATCTACATCATTTTCTTTGTATTCACGATCATGGAAAACTGCAATACTATAACTCGGATGGGCAATACTAGTATCTTTCATTTGTATTTCTTGCATTAATATACCCCATAAATCCCCTTCGCGATTATATGATGGAATAATCTTTCTAACACTAGCTACATTTCTTTCTGGAATTTCTTTTATTGAAACATGATAGTTCATCTCAACTACATCCTCTCTCATCGATTTCATAGAGGCTTCAAGAAAACGTAATTGTTTTTGGAGGCCATCCATTTCATCCTTTATTTGAGCACTACGATTTTCAAATCGTGATTTTATTACTTCCATATTTTCACTTGCAACTATTTCTTTAATAGTTGCAATATTAAATCCCATATCTTTTAATGTTTGAATTTGATTTACTTTCTTTAGCTGTGCTGCTGAATAATATCGATATCCACTTTGTTCATCAACTTTTACTGGTTGTAATAATTCCACTTTATCGTAGTGTCTCAACATACGAATACTAATGGAAGATAGTTTTGAAAAGTCCCCTATTTTAAACATATTTTCCTCCCATAAATTACATCTACTTCGAAGCTCAACTTCATCTTAAACAATGACATCGTGTGAGAGTCAACTGTTTATAACACTTGAATTATATTTCTTTAATTATTTCCCCTTATACTCTCTTCCGTCTTAAGGCTATAAAGATTGATATTAATCCGTTCACAACTAATAAAGTTACTATAATATTTGTAAGAAAGGCTACATCTGCCGCAAACATTTTAATTGTTTTCCATGGTGAGCTTGTACTATAAGTAAGAAGCGGGATGAAAATAATAGATAATAGTAGAAATAGATTTCCTACAAATAACCAAGTTAGTTTTTTAACATTTTTCTTATGCCTATACTTTTTAACAAACATAATTGGCGAAATGAAAAGCACGAGTATAACTATCGACATAACAATTTGTGTAAATGGTATGTTTCTAGGTGGATCAATTGGTTCTTTTCCATTCAAAATACTAATAATCCCATTTTTCAACACTGATAACGCTGGCTCTTCTAATACATGATTTTTATTTGTTAAAATCACACCACCCCAGCCACTTTTATTTAAAATAAATAATTCTGCACGGGCATCAGGCGTGGATCCTGAATGCCAAATCATCGTTTCGCTTTCATTTATATTTGTTGTTCTTAATCCAAAACCATAACTTTTTTCTGAATTTATTTTATAAAGTGGGGACAGATAAAGATCCATGTTTTCTTGCTTTAAAAATTGAGCATCCTCTGGCCGATTCAAAAACATAATATATTGAATCATATCTTCTAAATTTGCAGTAATATAGCCATACGGTGCCCCTGCATTATCATAGGACACTACACTTTTTCTTGGTATGCCAAACCACGACTGATAACCTGTTAAATAACCTTTTTCATATGCAGTTTCTTTACTTGTTGCTGCACCATTCATATGTAACGGCTGAAAAACATGCTTTTCCATATATGATGAATACGTTTCATTTGTGACCTCTTCAATAAGAGCACCTAAAACAATATAATTCGCATTACTATATTGATATTTTTCTCCTGGTGAGGCATTTAATTTTACATTTAAAAGTTTCTTTACATTTTCTTTTAAAGCTGAAGAACTTTTGGATTGTATATCTGATAATGCCAAACCTTCGTATGTGTTTATTCCGCTTGTATGAGTTAGTAGGTTTCGGATTGTTATAGTGGAGGTTAATTGATTGTCTTTTAATTTAAACCAAGGAAGGTGTTGTTGAACTGAATCCTCTAATTTTATTTTTTTATCTTCAATTAATTTCAATATAGCTAAAGCTGTTAAAGATTTACTTATTGAGCCAATTGCGAATGGTGTTTTACTAGTTACCTTTTTTTCAGATTCTCCAGTAATCCCTATCGTTTTTGTGAAGAATACATCTTTATTGTGTACAATTGCAACAGAAGCTCCTGGAATGTTCTGCTCCTTTATAAATTTTTCAATATACTTATCCAATGCAATTTTAATATTTTGCTGAGCATAAACTTTTGAATCTGTAATACATAACATTAATACATTACAAAGAATATAAATTAGAGACATTTTATAGAGCGTATTCTTCATTATGCTTTAGACAGCTTTCTTTTTTTATAACTTACTAAACTAATAAATACTGCTACAGAGATCATAAAACTAATCATTATTAATAATGAATTCCACCATTGATTTTCTGAAATACGATATAAAAGATTATACTGGAATGTAGTTTTACTATTAGTTGGATTAAATGATCCAGTTAAAAATATTGTCAATGTAGTTTGCGAGACAAGGTAAGTAATAACTGCAATGAATATGCCACGTAAGATAGATGTGTTTAATTTACCCTTTTCATTTTTAAGTTGTTTCATTTTAACTTGTAAATCAATTTCATTTATTTCTAAATAATCTTGAACAAATAACTGAGGTGTACCTAAATCATCTATACTATCTTCACCATGTTCGCGACATTCTTGAATGTGCTCTAATATTTGTCGCTTAACATTTTCTATTTCTTCTAAACTAATATCGTATTGCTTTAATTCCTTAAGTACGTCTGTTAAAAATTGCTTTTCTTTACCTATCAATCTATTCCTCATTTCAGAAGGTCTCCTTTCAAACCACTTTTTAATAATGTTTGAATATCCGATTGCAATTCTAACCACTCATTAATTTTTTTCTCAAGACGTATTTTCCCATTTTCATTAATTTCATAATAAATCCTAACTTTACCACTGTCTGTTACTTCTTGATAAGTGTTAACCCATTCTTGATTTTTCAACTTGGTTAGAATAGGGTAAATACTTCCTACTCCCTTCAATTTTAAATTGTTTACTTCAAGTTCTTTCATAATCTCATAACCATAACTTTTCTTTTTCGACAAAAGAGATAATACACACATTTCTAAATGACCTTTAATTAAACTTGTTCTGTCCATAGGATAAATTTAACAGAAATATATACTTCATTCAAGTATATATTTCTGTTAAATTTAAAAAATCAGATAAAAAAACAAAAAGATTAATAAACAATAATATCACCCACAAACTTTTTTACCCCTATTCATCACTTTTATAATATAATAATTACATAATATATCAATCGTTTAACCATTTTATTTGTTTATCTCTCCTTCCTTAATACTTCTCTCCTGGTAGGAAATATTGTATGCGGGACATAAAAATACTAAAAGATCCAATTTCTTAATTGTGACATTAAGAAATTGGATCTTTTCATTACCTTATAATAATCAAACTGCGTTATTATTAACATTATAAAGAATATACGTTTTATATAAGTTATGTTAATAACACTTTAACTAATAAAACTTTATTGATTACCCTCAAGACATTCATAAACCGCCATCATATCTCGTTTATCTAATTCGCGAATGCGATTAAAAATTGGTATGTGCACAACAGCCTCTGTTAATAAGCTTTCATCCACAACATCACTAACTTTTCCAGTTAACCATGTTTGTACATCCACGTCCTCAACAACTTCTTTTAACCCTTCGTCATTAATACCAGTTGCATTACAAGTTACACATGGGATTGTTAATTTAAAGACACCATCATGTAAATTATCTTCAGTTATAACTTTCTTTCCGTTACAGAATGGACATGGATTACTTTTTTTAATTTTATTGATTTGGGTAACTAACTTTTTGTATCCAAACGCTTCGTATACATACGTAAGTTTTTTATATTTACCATTTGTGAAATACTTATCTATAATGTTTTCTCTCGTTTCATAAACATTAGGGAAATCACAAACAGTTACTCGATTATTAATACTAATGGATTCGATATTTCCTTTTATTTCATCCCAGAATGGTAAAACATTTTGTAACACCATTTCATAGTTTGAAAAGCTTGCCTGTTCTAATTCAAACATTTTCAGTGCAACTTGTGCTTTTCTTGGCAATAAAGAAACATCTTCTGTCAATTTCATATCGCCACCAACTATAGACTTTAATTTATGAAGTGCAGGTAAATCACCGACTATTTTCAACACTTCATCAACTGGTTGATTGATCATTTCACGAATATCAAAGTTACCAAATTTAAGGGGTTTATGATGCTTTAAAACCGTCCCCTCACAAATTGGACATGTCATTATTTTTTTAGAAGACTTAATTTCTTCTTTAATAGCTGCTTTTGAAATAACAATATATCCACCAATAATCGTATTAAATCCTACCCATGTTCTGCGTGTCTTTCCTTTTTTATCATAAAATGATTTTTCAAAATATCCGTACCAAAACGTATGCTTTTCTTCTTCTGACATATCATTATAGCTCTTTGATAAATCGTGACCAAGCTCATTTTTTATTTCTTCAAATAGAAATTCTATTTTTTCATATTGATAAAATTTTAATACTTTCATGATTTCCGGATCAAATAAACCGTCCCAAAATAGAACATTTTTATCTTGAATTGTAATCTCTTTATCGAAAACTTCAATTTGAAGACGTCCAGAACAAGATGGACAATGATTGTCCTGTGAATAGAAATCAAAACTTCTCGTATCTTTATTAGTTGGATGAGCAGCTACAATATGATTAATTAGTCCACCAATCTCATATAAGAAACTATATTGACTATATAAATGTCTTTCAAGATCAATGGCAACAACAGGTGCAATTGTATCAGATTCATATTCGCCATAAATTAAACGGGCCATTGATGATAAACTTTTTAAAATACCACCCTTATAAATATTTTCCGCATTTTTAAAATAGTTAATATGATTTTTTTCTAAATAGTGAACGCCTTCTTTTTGTTTAAGTGCTGAAGAAATATGTATTTGCTCAGCATTATTCACAATGCTTTTTTGACGATAATAATCTTCATGACTTACTACATCAAGATGCTTTATAGATTCAAGCTGTCTTTTCCCGAAATCTACAATATAATCAGAGCTTTCTAACATGTAGCTATTATGTTCAATCATAATGATAGAGACTGATTCATCTTGCAATATCCCTCTAACACTAACTATAAATTGATTTAAAATATTTTGTGATAAACCTTTTGAAGGCTCATCAAAAATAAATAATGTATGTGGATTTCTAGTGTTTGCAAATAACTCCGAAACTAAATGAACACATTGAAACTCACCTGTTGATAATGTTTGTGTTTTTCGTTCTAACGTTAAATAACCAAGTCCTAATTTAATTAGTAGACTCAAGCGTTTATACGCAATATCTTCATTTGGGAGTTCATCTATAATATCCTCAATCGAACGTTCAAAAATATCATCAATTTCTTCGCTATACTTTGTTAGTTTCTTTTTAATATCTAGGAAAGTGGCTACAGTTGATCGACTTGTAATGGATTGATTTCGATCTTGTCCTACCATAACTAATTTATCTTTTGGATATCGTTTCATGAAATCTGTAGCTAAACATTCATTGACAAGTGTAGATTTCCCACATCCAGATTCTCCTGTAACCGTTACAAGCCTATTTTTAGGAATTTGAAACTCCGCCATCTGGATATTACGGCAATATAATTCTTGGAATGTATAATATTCTGTTGGTACTTCTTTATTTAGATCCGACAGTATTGGTTTAGGTCTTGGTGATTCTTTCACAATTTCCCCACCATATTTTCCGCTACCAGGTCCAAAGAACAATTGCTCATCTGTTTTATCCAGTACTGTATCTGAATGATCAATAAGCCAAATTTGATTTTTACACCCTAACTGTTTAATCTCTCCTAATATTTGTACTAATGTTTCATGATCAAGTCCAACTGAAATCTCATCAATAATAATTACAGCATTTTCACTTACTGCCATGAATTCAGCCAAATAAAGTCGTGTTAACTCTCCACCAGACAACGTACCCATAATTCGATTTAATGTTAAATAACCAATGTTCATATTAATTATATTTTGCAGTATATGTTGCTTCGCTTCACTAATATTTAACTCTTCCGCTAACGAAAGAATAGACTCAACACTTAAATCATTAATATTTGAAATTGTGTGTGGTTTAGCAAATAAATCTATAGTATGTTGTTCGATTTCTTCGTTATAACGTTTTCCCTTACATTTTTTACACTCAATATTTTTAGTAGTACCACGGCCTTTACAACCAGTACACCAACCTAACTGATTATTAAACGAAAAAACCTCAGGGGAAAGATGAAATACTTCGGCAAGTTTTTCGCGAACTTCAGTAAATACACCAGTATGAGTACCTATCGTTGAACGTGGGTTGGAAGAAATCGATGACTTTCCTAGAAAAAGTACTAAAGGCATATCTTCCATCTTAATAGCACTAAAATTTGTTTCCATGATATTAGGAAATAAATATTGATATTCAGCCTTTGGCAATAAAGAAACTAATCGTTTTTTTGATTCTTCGCCAATCGTTTGACAAAAAGTTGTTTTACCCGATCCTGATAAACCGGCGATTCCAAACGACTTATTAAATGGAATAGCTGTATCTAATTTATTTATGTTATTAGCAATTAATTGATTTACTTTCATATTAACCTCTATTCTTATTTTTCATAAAAGTCATTTTTACAGTATAATAATTACACAATAAATATAATCTTTTACGTAATTACCCTCTTACTTCAAGGAACTTATCCTTATATATTTCAAACCACTGTTGCCATTCATCTTTAGAAAATTCTTTTTCTTCTCCTTCTAGAACGGAAGAAAAAAGATCTAAACAAATATGCCAACCTGCTATATCTTTCGGTGTATGATCTGTTAAATCATGAATGTATTCTTTAAGAAGTAAAAGAGTACCATTTTCCTCTTTATGTATTTCAAATCGGACACGATCTTTATCCCAAGTAAATTCAAGCACTGCGTTTACTTGACACTCTAAAATATCAATATTTATAAATGAACCGTCCATCATGTCAAACTTGATTATTCCACCTGTTTTAAGGCTTTCAATCTGTAAATTAGACATCCATTTTTTAAGCTTACTGTTTTCTGTTAAAACAGACCAAATTTCCTCTAGTGTATATGGAAATGTGCGTTCAAATTTTACAATGTATCCATCAGTTAGTTTCCCAATTTCAGCTATCATATTAATTGCCTCCTTGTACAGAATGTATGTTCTCACTTCATTTTACACGAATATAAATATAAAATAAATATTTATATCACGGAAGTATTAATTTAAAGTTAATGGCGCTGCAAAAACTTAAAAATTTTCTAAATCAAGTTATATTATGTTGAGAATGAAATATCAAGTATGTCCATTTCCTTATTAAATATAAACTTACGCAAAAAAAGCCGCATTTGCGACTTTTGAAATGATAGAATTTACTCTTGTTTTTGTTGAGTGATTTAGCGCTTAATCGCATCGACAATTAGCGATGGAAAACCAAGTTTATCACCTTTATTTCTAGAATCATACCTTTTAGAACGGAAAATAACACCGTCGTTTGCATCCCATTCGTTGTAATAAAACTGACCATTTTCATCACAATATTCAAGTAAAACTACCTCAAATCCAGCAGTTTCAAACATTTTCGTTAATGTTTTATAATTATAAACGATTTTATAACTTGCTGCTGGATGATCTTTCGGACCTGGTCCGCCTATTTGAACTATATTTTGGTATACTTCGTCTTGGAAAAACGCATCAGGAACACCGCACCGAATGTGTCCTGCTGGCTTTAAAAATTCATAACAAATTTCTGCTGCTCTTACACCTTCTTCAAACGTAAGGTGTTCCCATACATGCTCAGCTAAAATAGCTGAAATAGAATTGTATTCAAATCTTTCTTCCCACGTAGCTTTATCTAATAAGTTAAGCTCATCTTCTTGCGTTTGTATCCAACCTGGATTATTATTAAACATTCCAGCTCCGACTACTACTTTAATTTCGTCTTGTTTTATTGCCAACAGTTTCACCTCATAGACATTTTAATTTATTAGTATATTCTACGTTTACTATTATCCTTCCTTCTTCAATAATTTTAATAGCATGAGTCCAGTACTATACCAAACTCATGATGGAAATTTTTCTAACACTACGATTTTCTAACTTTATGGAATCCGTTCATAATACACAACTGTTTTATACTATTTATATACGATTTTTCTTATATAAGCATAACACACCAAACATTAGCACAAAACCAACCACGTAAAAACTTATTGTTCCGCTGCCACCAGTATTAGGGATTACCCAATTATTTTTCACATTTTTCACTGTTAGTTTTTGTGTCCTTACCTCTTCTGTAATTTCTATTTCTATTGGATCTCTAAGTAACATATATCCGTTTGGCGCTTTTATTTCTTTAATCGTATACTTTCCAAGTGCTAACTGATTGGAAATCCCCTTTCCTTTTTCATCCGTTGTTAATCTAGTAACTTCTTTACCTTCTTTATCTAAGACTTGAAATACAGCACCTTTTAGTTTTAGATTAATATCCTTATCATCAACTTTCTCAATTTCAAATTGCCCTGTCGGATCTGGTAATTTCTTATTTCCTATTTTAATTTCTACTACTGTATCTTTTTCTATTTTTACAGCTATTTTATCTTTTAATAATTTATAACCTTTAGGTGCTTCTACTTCCACTAGAGTATAGTTACCTATTGGCAATTCTTTTGATATCGCTTCTCCTTCTTCATTTGTTACTAGATCTCCAACTACTTTTCCTTTTGAATCTTCAATTTTAAACTTTGCTCCTACTAACTTTATATTTTTATCTCCCGTATCTACTTTCACTAGCTTCATTTTCCCCATTGGATTTGGTAATTTCTTATTTCCTATTTTAATTTCTACTATTGCATCTTTTTCTACTTTTACAGCTATTTTATCTTTTAATAATTCGTAACCTTTAGGCGCTTCTATTTCCACTAGAGTATAGTTCCCAATTGGCAATTCTTTTGATATCGCTTCTCCTTCTTCATTTGTTACTAGATCTCCAACTACTTTTCCTTTTGAATCTTCAATTTTAAACTTTGCTCCTACTAACTTTATATTTTTATCTCCCGTATCTACTTTCACTAGCTTCATTTTCCCCATCGGATCTGGTAATTTCTTATTTCCTATTTTAATTTCTACTATTGCATCTTTTTCTACTTTTACAGCTATTTTATCTTTTAATAATTCGTAACCTTTAGGCGCTTCTGTTTCCGCAAG